>OZ244943.1:4717500-5017500 GCA_965222305.1 Reichenbachiella sp. | reverse complement strand
TACCGACCTTTATCTGATAGGTTTTAGTTTTGAGGATGTCCGACTTTCCTATCCAATAGTCCTTGAAATTGCTGGCCATATCCAAAACTGCTACTTGCTTCTCCAGGTCCACACCCAACGCTTTCAAACGATCCAACAAGGCCCGCTCAAGGTCTTCCATGGATTCTTTGCCCTTGGAGTCTTTTTCATTCAAAATCACTTTGAGATAGATCTCATTGGGAACTATCTCAATTTCAGCCTTGCCGGTCACTTCGATATAGTTTACATCTATGAAGTTCTTTTGCCCCTGAGCGAAGGAAGCGTTGATCAACAAACAAAAAAGAAAAGCGAATAGACATTTCATAGGGTTAAGTTTTTAGAATTTGTAATACAGGTTGAGTTGAAGGTTTCTTTTGTATTCGTCTATCTGCAGAGATCCTGTCCGTTCTCCAAGCGGGCCTGTCTGAATTATCTCGTCTTTACTGAAATCTGTCAAGCCTAAATGATACCGAATTCCAACCTCAATGGGAATATTTTCTAGTTTGTAGAGAGCTTCAACATTCCAGCCAAATGAGAGTTTTCTATACTTCTCCTTAACATCACCATCCAATCCATTTATTTTCCACTTGGCAGACAAAACATGTCCCAGCTCCGGCCCTGTCCGAACTCTAAATCCATTGACTACAGCATATGAAAAACCTAAATTCAGGTTGAGAAACCCAATCGGCACTTTTAAACTTGTGGTGTCAAATGGAATTTCAAACCCTTCTCTTGAATAGTAAACTTCCCCTGATCCAGCCCATTTTTTACCGATTGCTTTTTCAGCACATAAACCCACGCTGAATCCAAACATGGCGTCTGTATCCGGCTCACCCATTTCTTCAATTTCATATCGATGGTTGCTGGATAAAACTCCCACTCTCGTCCTATATTCTAGCTGAGCAAAAGAGGAATGAAGTATCAGACAGAAAAGAAAGGCGAATAGGTATTTCATAAGGTTAAGTTTTTCTCAAACTTAACCAATTCTTCCACAAATCTGATCCATCACCCAGGCAGTCCTCGCTCCGGAAATTCCCGTGCTTACGGATTTACCCTTCCCAGTCAAATCATCGACGATGGTTTCGATAAGCGGCTGCTGGATGTGCTCCGGCATTTCGAAGGTCAGCTCTTCCGGCTGCTTTCCGTCACGGGCTATCCTCACCTTGGCCGGCCCGAAAAAGTCAAACTCAATCTGGCCTTTGCTGCCTACAATGGTTGTCAGTTCCTGATCCGAACTCTCACTGGAACTAAAACACCATACGCCGGAGCCCATCACTCCATTTTCAAACTGAAAACCCGCAACGGTCATATCGTCTGCAGGATACGTTCCGGCCTGATTTGCTGAATATCCGGATGCCTCCCGGACGGGGCCAAATAAGAAATCCAACAGGTCCAGCTGGTGGCTCGCCAGGTCATGAAAATATCCTCCCCCAGATATTTCAGGATTGATCCGCCAATTGTCCGGCTTGCCCGAGGCCTGGACAATGTCCGGCTCCATGGGTTTATTGAGAACAATCCGCACATAGCGAACCTCACCAATAGCCCCCGAGTCCAACAGTTCTTTGACTTTAAGAAAATTAGGAAGGCACCGTCGATAGTAGGCTACAAACAAAGGGACTTGATGCTTCTCGCATATTTCTACCATCCGCCGACATTCCGCATAATTTCTGGCCATGGGCTTTTCGACATAGACCGGCTTACCCACCTCGGCAGCCGTTCGGGTGTATTCTTCGTGCGATCCCGGAGGAGTGGCTATGTAGATCGCATTGATGTCAGGGTCATTGATCAAAGCCTGCGCATCGTCGTACCATTTGGGTACCCCATGCCTTTCTGCGAAATCCTTGGCCTTGTCTCCTGACCGGCGCATCACGGCTACCAGCTCGGAGTTCTCAATTTTCTGAAAGGCGGGCCCACTTTTCTTTTCGCAGACATCCCCTACTCCGATGATGCCCCATTTGACGGTGGATAGTTTTTTCATAATTATGTTTATTCGCACAGCGTAGGATTATCATCCAAAAAGCGTTTGAACCTGTCAGGCTGAGGCTCTCGAAGCCTCGCTACTAGACGCAGGCGGACATTTCGAGTACCTCAATGTGACAGATCTTGGAGAGATGAGCTTTTTGGATGATATCCCTTCACTCCAATCGAGTTGTCTTCACACGCAAGAAACAAATAAATCCTGAATTGATCCTGAATCCAAACCCGCTATCAATTCCCAACGTTTCCTACTTTTGCCGAAAATCTGAAATATGGAGCTGACGTCTGACAATAAGTTGAGAAAATTGATCGTGGTTGGAGATCGGGTGCTCATCAAACCCGAAAAGGAAGCAGGAAAAACTGCCTCTGGCATCTATCTCCCTCCGGGGGTAAAAGAGAAGGAAAAAATCCAAACCGGCTATATCGTGAAAGCAGGGCCGGGCTATGCCATCCCCTCGCCCATCGAGGAAGATGAACCATGGAAATCCGAAGAAGACAAAGTCAAATACGTGCCTTTACAGGCAAAAGAAGGTGACAAGGCCATTTTCCTTCAGTCCAGCTCCTTCGAAATCCAATACAAGGGAGAAAAATACTTCATCGTGCCCCAATCAGCCATCCTGATGCTGGAGCGTGAGGAGGATCTTTTTGACTAGGCATATGACTACCGTTTGAAAAGCCTCGTGCTCAAGCCATTGTCCAAATTGACTATTTCCAAAAGGTTATTCTTTTTCCTCAATACCAATTCATTGCCCGTGGTAGCCTGAAACAGTATCCCTTCAAACTCCATTCCGGGACCGTAGGCCTTATGAGAAATGTATTCAGGTGCTGAAATGGTTGAATCATTCAACCATGCATATTCACCAGATCGGGTATTGGTTCCGCTGAATGCCAAAAGCTTGTTTTCGTTGGTAAAATTCACCAGGCTCCAAAACCCTGTCAGCGGATAGTGTGTGGTATCAGACTCACAATCATAAACTTCAACCACGTCCCAAATACAGGTTAATTCCCTTTCGCCTGTTGTAACAAAAAATTCAGGCTTGGAATATTCCTGACTAGAGTAGGGCAAATTGACAACATGCCCGTTTGTAATTTGGATTGAGTCAGTGTCGAAGAGGTCATGATTATCAAAAATAGTTCCCTCAAAATCGAAACTCACAAGGCGATTGACAGTGTCCAGCACGACATTACTTCGAATAAGAGTACCTCTTGAATAATCGTTTGACTCTCCGTCGTACTTTCTCACTCTGATATTTCCAAAATTGAAAGAGAAGCCAAACTGGTCATCATTTCCAGCGACCATCGTTGTATAAGCTGATACTCCACTGGTTGCAGCCCAGTCCTCCCCATTTATTGCAGCGGAAAACTGAAAGTCCGGATCACTATCCTTTTCTGACGTATGATTTGTCTCATTCCAGGCTGCACAAGAATAAGTTTCTAAAACGTCCTCAACAGGTTGCTCCTCCTCACAAGAGGAAAAAAACAAAACAACATGCAGAAAAGCCATTATTCGCCTCATAACCAGTAATTTATTAATTAGCCCCAGCTACTTACACAATACATAAAGTTATAGAATAATTCCATTACCATTATTTGGGAGCTCTTCCTGAATGACGATCGATGTGAATAAAACCCTTTCTGTAATAGGTGATTCAAAAGTTTATTTGTCTTTACAACGAAAGGTAGACTTGATGTGTCCTTTTCTCGAATCAAATATTTAACCAACTGACCAATGAAAAAACTATTTCTAATACTCCTATCCTTCTCTCCCCTCCTATCATTAGGGCAATATATTGGTTACGATAAGGCACAATTTTTTAACAGGCAACCCAGTGCCAGGGCCGAGGCTATGGGTCGATCCTATTCTTCCATTGATGGCGACATTACATCTTCGTTTTACAATCCTGCCGGGATAGCAACAATAGAAGGCGCTGAGTTTACTTCTTCTTTTTCGTCGAAGTACTACCTCCTGGAAGATGCGAAGTACACGTATCTCGGGCTGGGTTATCGTTTCCATCAATACTTTACCTTGGGAGTGACGATGAACCGACTTTCTCTTGGGGAGATAATTGGTGTGGATATGCAAGGAGGGAATGAAAGTAGTTATACTCCCAACACTACGATATACACAATCTCTGCCGCTTCCGAACCGATTAAGGATCTGCTGGTAGGGCTGAACACAAACCTGATCGTTGATCAGAACTCGGATAATGAATCTCCTTCCAGTTTATACTTTGACTTTGGGGTGATTAAAAACTTCTATTTCAACAGAGATCAAAACTTCCAGCACAAAGTAGGATTAGGAGCCAGCATTATCAATTTCAACTACGCTAAACAAACGTTTAGTTTTGGAAGTGATGACTTACCGGTGATAACAAGAATTGGAGGCAACTATCAAATGACAATCAAAAGCAATCCATGGCTTGAGGAACTCAATGCCTTCCGGTTTCTAGCTTCCTTGGATTATCAATGGGTTTTAAACTCCGACTTTCACAGAGGTATCCGAACGGGTGGAGAAATTCTCTTAATGGAACTGCTCGCTATTAGAGCAGGATACTATCATGAAAATCAAAATGATTATGGACAGGATGTCAACACAGATGAGCAATCTGAATTTACCTTTGGTCTTGGAATACAAGCCCCTCTAAACAAACTCACGAATGTCCCTCTGCTTGTGAATTTCGACTATGCATCAGCACCCCAGCCTTCCGGTGCCAGAGACTACACTTTTTCTAATTATTCAGTCTATTCCCTAAGAGTTCGTTGGCTATTAGAAAATTAACAGAGCTTAATTCTCATGCGAGTCATTGTTGATGACCTTCATCGCAAGAGGAAATGCATCTCGAATAACCCTGGGATCGATTTTCATAGTGTGAGGCGTCAATGGCGCCCTTGAAATCCTCGTTCGACCCAGCAAATACTGATCGCATTGTGACACAGTTCCTACTATTGGGTTTTTGGGATCACGGTTATAAGCTCGCAGAAAGGCCTTTTTGTACATCTTGTACTGGTACCAGTTTTTGGAGATGCCGTTGATGGATACAAAATACTCGGTCAGTGATTCCTCATCCCCATCGGCCGTGTGAAAGTCATCAGGAGAAAGCTCCGCGGTGTTGGCCTTGGCATATAGCGCCCAGAGCTTCACGATAGGCACATTTCTACCCTTCTCAGAATGATAAAACAGATCGGTCCTGAATTTTGTAGAGACGATCATCGTGCGGCCCGACACGACGGTGCGGATCAGCGACTTAAAGTCTGATGTGCACTCAGCAGGTAAGTGAAACTTACGTGCACTTTTGCCCTCCACTGATATCAGGTGGATCATACTAGTTGGGTTATATTGATTAAATCGGCTGCCTCAAAAGCCATGGGAGCTGTCAGGCTGAGGCACTCGAAGCCTCGCTACTAGACGCAGGCGATCATTTCGAGAACCTCAATGTGACAAGTCTAAAAAAGCAACAGCTTTTGAAGCAGCCGATCAACTATCATTTCAAATCAAACCGATCCAAATCCATCACTTTGGCCCATGCCGCCACAAAGTCCTGCACAAACTTATCTCCGGCATCATCACAACCATACACCTCTGCAATCGCCCGTAGCTCAGAATTTGATCCAAATACCAAATCTGCACGGGTTCCTGTCCACTTCACGGCACCTGTCGATCTGTCCTTTCCTTCAAATACCGCTCCGTCTGATTTAGCAACCCATTCGGTACCCATATCCAGGAGATTGAGGAAGAAATCATTGGTCAATGTGCCAGGCTTATCTGTAAACACTCCAAGCTGAGAATGATCGTGGTTGGCGTCCAACGCTCGCAAGCCTCCCACCAACACCGTCATCTCGGGTGCGGTAAGGGTCAGCAATTGCGCCTTGTCCACCAGCATTTCTTCTACCGAAGCAATCACCCGATCCCCACAGTAGTTTCGGAATCCATCCGCCAGTGGCTCCAGCACGGCAAAGGATTCTACATCCGTTTGGTCTTGCGAAGCATCCATTCTACCCGGAGCAAACGGCACCGTCAGGCTATGACCTCCGTCCTTGGCTGCTTTTTCAATAGCCGCCGCACCTCCTAATACGATCAGATCCGCGATCGATACTTTCTTACCAAACCCACTTTGAATGCTTTCCAATGTCTCAAGTACCTTAGCCAACTGAGCCGGGTTGTTAGCTTCCCAGCTTTTCTGCGGCTCCAATCGAATTCTGGCCCCATTGGCTCCACCACGGTTGTCCGACCCGCGGAAGGTAGAGGCCGAGGCCCATGCTGTAGACACCAACTCAGAGACCGACAGTCCCGAAGCTAGGATCTTGGTCTTCAAATCAGCAATATCATTATCATTGATTAACTCATGATCCACCGCTGGAACCGGATCTTGCCAAATCAATTCTTCATTAGGCACCTCTTTACCCAGATAGCAGGCCTTTGGCCCCATATCCCTATGCGTCAGCTTAAACCATGCCCTTGCAAACGCATCTGCAAATTCACCCGGGTTTTCGTGGAACCTTCTGGAGATAGGCTCATAGATCGGATCCATTCTCAAAGCCATATCCGCAGTGGTCATCATGATCGTCACCTTTTCACCCGAACCATCCACCTGTGGTGCATGATCGCTATCGGAGAGGTTCTTGGGATGCCACTGGTGCGCTCCTGCTGGGCTTTTCGCCAATTCCCATTCGTAACCAAACAACACATCAAAATAGCTATTGTCCCAAGTGATCGGCGTAGGTGTCCAGGCACCTTCCACGCCACTCGTGATGGTGTGTACCCCTTTTCCGCTTTCGTATGTGTTTTTCCAGCCTAGTCCCTGCTCTTCCATGGTGGCAGCTTCCGGCTCACGTCCTACATACTTATCAGGATCAGCAGCACCATGCGCCTTGCCAAATGTGTGGCCTCCTGCTACTAGTGCCACAGTCTCTTCATCGTTCATCGCCATACGGCCAAAGGTCTCCCGAATGTCTTTGCCAGATGCCACAGGATCAGGATTACCATTGGGCCCTTCCGGATTCACATAGATCAGTCCCATTTGAACGGCACCCAGAGGGTTTTCTAATTCTCTTTCACCAGTGTATCTCTTATCTCCGAGCCAGGTAGTCTCAGGCCCCCAATAAATATCCTCTTCCGGTTCCCACACATCGGCACGTCCGCCACCAAACCCGAAAGTCTTGAAGCCCATGGTTTCCAGGGCGCGGTTACCCGCAATGATGAGTAGGTCGGCCCAAGAGATTTTCTTACCGTATTTCTGCTTGATAGGCCAAAGAAGCCTGCGGGCTTTATCCAGGTTTCCGTTGTCCGGCCAGCTATTGAGCGGTGCGAACCTTTGGGCTCCGGATTTAGCACCACCACGTCCGTCCTGGATTCTGTAGGTACCGGCACTGTGCCAGGCCATCCTGATAAAGAAGGGCCCATAATGCCCATAGTCAGCCGGCCACCAGTCCTGGGAGTTGGTCATCAATTCGTCCATGTCCTTATTCAGGGCATCAATGTCCAGGCTTTTATATTCTTCTGAATAATCGAACCCCTCGTCCATCGGATCGGACAGAGATGAATGCTGGCGCAATATGTTCAACTTTAGTTGATTGGGCCACCAGTCGGGGTTTCGGGTGCCGCTACCGGCAGATTGTTTCAGGTCTCCCCCATGGAAGGGGCATTTACTAGCTCCGTTATTATTTTCCATTTTAGATAGATTATTGTTTTCTATAAATTTAGCAGATCACTTTCCTGATTTCAGTTGAATATCATCTATTCTCCCTATGTCCTGATCGGCGCTCTTTATCACCTGAAATCCCCTTATAATTTAAGCAATTTGGGAGGGAATAGTGGCTGATTTCAAGAGATAATCCCTTGGTCCGAAAAAATATTGTGTCATTTTCAGCCCGGCGATTCGGTCGCCATGTCCTGGTGTACTATCTTCGATTTTGAATCGAAACGCAACGATGAAAAAAGCACTGCTATCCCTTTACAACTTTCTAGGAGCCAGGTACCTAAGCCCCATACTCAAGCTGGAGCGACAGAAGCGCCCATTTCCCGAAATCAACGAACGAGCCACAGAGTACAGTTTTACGCTAAAACATATGCAAAAGCTCTGTACAGGCAAGGTACTTGATATTGGGCCGGGCAAGTCTTCATGGCCTCATCTGATGTCCACCTGTGGCTTTGATGTAACGGCTGTAGACAAAATGGATGGGTACTGGAGCAGCTTCTTCAATCGGCACTACCTAATAGAAAACGACGACATCACCAATCCCCGCACCAAGGAAAAGTTTCAGTTTGCGACGTGCCTGAGTGTGCTTGAGCATATCCCTGATCATCATAAAGCAGTCGTAAACATGCATGACCTACTTGTGCCTGGCGGATACCTAATTCTGACTTTCCCTTACAATGAAAATATCTATGATGCCGATATCTACAAGCATCCCAACGCAGGGTACGGGCAAAATGCCAACTTTATCACCCAGGTTTACTCAAGAGAGCAAATTGATGGGTGGTTGGCAGATACATCTTTTGAGATTGTGGAGCAGGAGTATTACAAGGTGTTTACCGGTGAGCTATGGACCATGGGAGACAGGGTCACTCCCTGCGAGCAGACAACAGCCACTGAGCTACATCAGTTGACTTGTATTTTGCTAAGAAAGAAAGGATAGAGCCTTCTACCCAAACACCTTCTTTAGAGCCTGGGCAATGCAGGAAAGTTCTGTAATCACCGTACCGTTCATTTCAATAAAGTGCTGTACCTGGAGGTTGACCTTGGAGCCTTCATTGTCAGCCGATAGCCGAAAGTCCCCGCGATAGCCAACGATCGGTTTGCCGAGCGCTGCCGCAAACCCAATTTCTGAAGCTGTACCGCTGTCCACATCCACACCATCGAGTATCGCAAATATCCCATCGCACTGCCGCAGGGCCTTTGTATTGTTGGTGGCGATGACCCGGTTCACTTCCTTCCATCTGTTTCTTTTCTCCACACCAAAGGGCATAGCAGTTACCTCCATGATCAACTCCTTTGAGGTCAGCTGCCATGGATCGATTATCTCATAACCCAAATCCGCTATGACAGGAATCACAGTACCATACATATACGATCTGCCTGCCTCAGAAAAACCAAATGGGGAAGCGATGTATAGTTTTTTGCTCATAATATCATGGTGAAGGAATTGCCGTAAAGGTAGGCTGCTCTTTTCGCTCATGCAGCCATTTGCCATCATAAAAGAATAGAAAATCGTCCTTGCCCACCTCCCCCAAAATCAATAACTTTCTGTCAAATACGAAACCAAAAGGCTCCGTTCCGATTGTACCTAAACCTATGATTATGAAAAGTCAGAAAACCCGAATCGTTACAGCTCTAGTCGCATTCTTGTGCATTTCTATTTCTGCTTGTGAGGACAAAGAAGAGCCTATTGGTAAATGGAGCGACAACATCAAACTGTCTACCCGAAGTGCCGATCTGAGTGCTGATATTGATTCTGTCGCTATTACCACACAAGGTGACTGGTGGTGGATCGATGGAATAAAGTTACAAGACAGTTCCTATCACTACTATGGCCGGGAAGATATTGACCTTGAGTCGGATTCTTATTCAATCCTTGAAGAGTCGTTTATCGTGGAGAGGAGGAACAAAACGGAATTGTTCATCAAAATGATGGAGAATACCAGCGGAGTGGACAGAACCCTCCATATCTACCTCCAAGCCGGCAACTACTTTGACTATGTGGCGATAAATCAGGCAGGACAATAACATCGCGCTCCTGACCTAAGGATATCATTTTACCGCCTTCTTCGTTTTGAATGATAAACATTTTCATATTTAACCTAACTCTATTCCCTATGAACCTTCGAAATGTTTGCCTCGGAATTTTACTCGTTTCATTTTTTGGCTGTGATCAGCAATCCAGTTTTAACGAACTGCCATGTGAATATGTAAGCTTTACATACTACCGCGGCGAATCGGTACCCACGAACGAAATGTCAGAAAGTTATATTTTAGTGGGAAGTGATTCAAGTAATTCGGACCAGGCGATTACTGAATTTATCAAAACCAAAAATTACCTAAGCAAGAAATACATTTTCACCATTGTCAAATCAGATAAAATCAAACACAAGTACTTTTTGCTGAAGCTTATAAAACCCTACAACTGTGGAGAGATTGCATGGATACTAGACGATCTTAAAGAAAACTCACTCATATCCTACGCCCATTACACCATGCAGCATGATAACTGCCTCGATCTACTTGGCACATCAATTGGTGAACACTGTGTCCTGGGTTATAGCGGTTATTTTCATGTGAAGGTAAAAGACCCTGCTGACTTATCAGACCTTAATACCACAGTGCTCCAAACGAATACTTTAGTCTCAGGACCATCCCACCCGTCCACTAACGAATGGTACGCCGTATATGCCGATAAGAACTCTCAGGGCGATGCCCACCAGATGGCAAACTATTTTTATGAAACAGGGCTGTTTGAAGCTACTGAGCCAAACGTCTTTATGCTTGTTGCTGACCAATAGAATTGGCACAAAAAAGGCTGACTCAGAAGCGAAATTTATTGTCATTTCGAATCCCGGATGTCCTTGATTCGAAATGAAAAGCTTTTGAGACAGCCTCCCGTTGTATTTAGATTTTCAATTTACTTCACCGACACTTCCAGTGCCACAGCCAATTGCTTCGCCAGATTCTCAATGTAGTCCTGGAAAACCTTCGGATCATCAAAACCTTTGTCAGGAGCCAACTCCCATCCGGCTACGGCATAGTAGGTAAGCGGCTCGTTGTTGGATACGCTCATTTTTGCATAATAAGTATTTGTAATATCAGCAGTCAACGGTGCTTCACCCCATCCCTCGTATGCGTACTTTGGCAGGATCAATCCCATACCGATGATCCATTCACCATTGTAGCCTTGTGCGTCATGCGTGAAGATGATCATCCAGTCATCGTCTATCTGAACTTCCGTCAAAGGCTTTTCAGTGACAGTTTTCACCAGTCCTATGACCAGCGATTCATCGGTAAGGCCCGATAGCTCCACTGTATTTTGGTAAGCGTAAATGCCTGGCCAGATCTCTACATTTTCTTTTACCGACAGGCTCTTGCCTTCCATAGGTGTCCAACCCGAATAGTCGAGTGTAAATGCAGAATGCACAGGGCCTTCTACTTCAATATTGAAAATGGACTGAGCCACATTGGTCAGGGTATCACCACTCAGGCACCCCAGCCTCAACAGGCTATCTCCTGAGATCAAACCCACACCTCCAAGCCCTACGGATTTACCGACAGGTAGAATGTCACGCCCCCATGGCTTCATCTCGTGGTAGTTGTCTTCCACTCCACCTGATTGGCTGATGCCAACGTCCTCAGGTGAGATATCCGCTATCTTTTTTCCAAACAGGTCTTTGGCATTTCGACCATCAAAGTAATGTCTGAAGCCTACTTTGTCGTTTTCCCATGAGGGACCATCTGTTTGATAGGGTTGGTATCCCATGCGGGCATGGATTTGATCTGCCATGAGCGTATCAGATGTTTTGGGTTTTACGGGCAATTTCTTCCCGTCTCGTTTGCCAAACCTGATGCTTGTTCTTTTGGTGTATTCAGGCATTTCGTCCACCCAGGCAAGAGTCAGCTCTTGTGTTTCAGCCGCGGCAATGTCTGTGACAAACGCCAGCTGATCCCATGCTCCGTCGCCATTGGTATCTTCGGCTTGTGATGGGATGATGATTCCATCTGCTTTTGAGAGGGTTGGGTATTTTGTTCCTTCCGGGATGCTTTTGATCGCTGATCGCTCGATGGTCACAGGCTTGTCTGTCAGGTCAATGTCAGATGAATTGACGACAGTGATCGTGGAGGATTGATTCTGCTGGCATGACATAGCCGCTACAGAAAGTAAGAATATGAATAGGTGGATTTTTTTGAACATGGTTGAAATAATTATGGATTTGGATAATCAATTTATCAGGTGACAAATTAATGGTATTTGGGTGATTTCTCAAATGAGGGGGAATTCGATGGACTTTCCTTTCTTTCTGTCTTGATACGAGATCTTCCCCCTTCTTTGTCTCTTAAGAAGAGAGATATTTATAGATGTTGCCGGATAAAATCACTCATTTTGCCCCTCACCCTGAAGGGAGCTGAGTGATTTTTCGAGATTCACACCCTTTAGGGTTGGGGCAATGAATCTTGAAAATTTAAAGACAGCCCCACTCGCAAGACACAAACGAAAAGCGCGCTGGCCTACTAAAGACCCGATCTCGCCTTTACCGTCATCACGAGGAGTTTGCATACTTATGTATTTAGTAGAATTCGGGAAGCGACGAAGTGATCTCGTTTTCTTTTAGTGGACCGAGATTGCCACGCAAATCTAATTGGCCGCTCGCCAATTAGCTTCGCTCGCAATGACGTAAAAAAGTTTGCCCCCCTCCCCCAAAATCAATAACTTCCAACTGCTCTTGACCCGCCAGCATCGGGATCGAAAGTCCGGCCGCTTCTGAGAGTTTGATTATCTTAGATTTTCCTAATAGTTAGTTAAAAAATGAAATTACTCGTTTTATCAATTCTCTCATTAATTATGGCCTATGAAGGTTATGGCCAAGACTTTATCGATGATAATACAATGAAGCTAGATTCCATTTCCATAGATCGAAAGTATGGACTAAAACCTAGTTCTAAAAAGTCTATTAAGGTTGGATCGATTGAAAACGAATATAAGTATATCAATGCCTTGACAGGGCCCAATGGGGAACAAATCTATGCCCGAAGGTTGGGTAGTTGTTGTGAATTCCGATCCAGGTCTGCCGCCTTTGGAAAGGGATTTCTTGACCAGTGGCAACTAACTTATGATGGATTAGAGAAACCGATCATAATTTATTTAAACGGATATGATTACGATAAGCCTCTATGTCCTTTTGGTCTGTCCTATAAAAAATAATCTCTTCTCTGCCGCACTGGCAAGCTTCAGCTTGCGCCCAATTCCTACTCCATCACAAACAACTCTTCATACCCGAGTTGAGTGAGCAGCATCCATGCTTCATGGGCATTGACCGGATCGCTGGATAGGATCACTTTGGGGGAAGAATTACTGAATAATGGATCGTACTCCTCATCCAGGATCGTGGAGAGCGGGATGTTTTTTACATTGTCTTTGGCGACGAACTCCGTGGGTGCGCTGATGTCGATCAGGGTCGGGTTGTCGAGTTGGGCGAGTTTTTTCGCATCAACGATATAGTCCGCTTTTTGGATAACTTCATGCATTTGCTGTGCCGTCAGCTCGAAGCGGCTGTTGTCGGCATACTGGGAGATGATCACCAGGAACCCGAAGATGGATACCATGATGATGCCCAGGGGTCGTATGGAGGATTTTATGTTCATTTTCTTATGTTTTTTGTCATTTCGAGGGAAGCGCAGCGACGAGAAATCTTATTGGACTCCGATGAGATTTCTCCTTCGTCGAAATAACATCAATTATTAATTCTACTTCATTGTCTATGTTTCCTGTCCGTCCAGTCAGGCGGGCGAGGGCCTTAACATGACAAATAAATTGTTGTGTCATTTAATCCTGTCATCCTGATCCCGAAACTTCGGGAGAAGGATAAAGGATTAATTACCTAACTACACCCACCCGCTACTCGTTTTTTCTTCTTGCCCTGGATCGGTGCCATGGGCTTGATCGTTACTTTCGGTACGGCCTTGGCCCCGGTGAAGTACTGCCGATAGGCCTGCCGTTGTTCGTACAGGTCAAACTCATCCTTAGACGCAGTGGTCACCGGGTACTGCGGATTCAGGATATTCTTTTCCCATGCATCCAGACCACCTTTGAGCAGATAGTTGTTGGCATACCCGAGTTGTCGTGTCATCATCCACACCTGAGTGGATCTTCTGTCATCCTGTCCATAGATCACATTCTTCATCGCACTCTGATCAAACAGGTACGCATAGTTCTCAGAGAATATGCTGTCAATAGGGATGTTGATCGCCTGGGGCAAGGGTTTCTTAAATTCGCTCACCGGCCGCACATCAATTAACCGGATCGAAGGGTCCCCACTGATGATCAGGTGGGCCAGTTCGTCTACCGTCACATAGTTGCTTTCGTTCAGCATCTCCTGCAGCATTTGTCGCTCGTTGAGCTGGATGGAGTCATTGCTTTTTTGCGGAAGCATCGCACTGGTGATCCCCAGCGCCAAAACGACAATCGAAAATAGTACCCTGCTTTTCATAGCTCTTTTGTTATATCCGGACGGGCAAATCGCTTCTCTGCCCACTCTCCTACCCAAAACATGCCTACGGCTGCCACAATCACCGCAAAGACGAACAAACCGTCTTTGATACCGAGTACCGAGGGCAACTTGATCCCTCCGAGGTAGTTAGCAGTGTAGAGGCCTTTCCATAAATCATAAGTTTCTCCAAAGACGAAGATCCCGATCAGGCTTCCCCCTAAAAATGCATAGGCGTCGATCTTGCCTATGGCCGCAGCACAAACGCTCGTGCCCGGACAAAAACCACCAACAATAAAGCCAAGCCCCATGATCACCCCACCGACAATCGCTGAGTCGATGTAGTATTCATTTACATAGACGATGCTCATGTCGATCAGCTCGAAGTGGTTCAGAAAAACCAACCCCAGCATGGCCACAATGGCCGCGGTGAAAAACACCTTGAGCACGGTGGTATCATAACCATAAAACATCCCGGCCAGCTTTCTGCTGCTTGAGAAGCCCGCCTGCTCTAGCGCAAACCCAAACCCAATGCCTATGATGAAGGCGATGAGGAAATTGAGCTCCTGTGAAATCTCGTATATCGGAATTAGTGGTGCCATATCAAATCCAGTTTTTTCTAAATACATAAGCAAACAAGAAGGCCGTACCGAAGATGGCCATCATGGTCACAAACCCTGCCAGCGACAGGGTGGCCATTCCGCTCAAAGCCGCTCCACTCGTACAACCACGTCCCAGCTGCGACCCAAAGCCAAACAAGGCCCCACCAATGATGGCTAATATCCACCTTTTGCGTTTCGTTACCATCGGAGGATGTTCTGTAGTGAACTTCAGCCGTCCTGCCAAAGCACCGGACAGGAAGCCTCCTACCAATACACCGAGCACCTGGAAGACCAGCCAACTTTTCATCGGGTTTTGATCATTGGCGATGTACTTGGCGTAAAAACCGGATGCCTCCGCTTTTTCAGGGCTTACCACATCGATGGAGCTGACCACCACGCTTTTCATGGCGCCACTTGCACCCAGCCCTCGTCCTGTCAGATAGAAGGACAGCAACAGCACCAGCCCCAAAATGACACCCGCCAGATAGGGGTTCATGTACTTGGTACTTTTGGTTATATAATTATGATGCACTTTCATAGTTTTTGAGTTAATGGTTAATAGTTATTAGTTGGCGTTTCATATAAATCACATTTCCATTATCCATTATCAACTTTCAATCAATATAAATATCTACTAGCCTGCCCGGCATAAACTATTATGAATCGCAGCATAATGTTCCCAATCAGGATCAGCGTCACCGGCAGCAAGACCGGGATCTTCTGGCCCCTTAGCTCCAGGAACTCCAATATCGCCGGCACGATCATCCCGATGAACACCACGAATATCCAGAAGGGCAACGTGTATTTTCCGCCAAGGAACAACTCCGCAGCTTGTATCTGCACCTCCGTGCTCGCCATCAATCCCATAAACATATGTATGATCAGAAACAGCTCTACAACTATGATCACCAGGTCGATCTGACTAAAGAGCCTGCGCTCCAGTTCGTTTTTCGAGAAAACGATGATCATCGCAGCCCCGGCCGACAATCCTGAAGCCAGGAATAAGGGCCCCAGGATCGAGGTATTCCAAAGCGGCCGGGCGTTGAATGCTGACAGTAAAATCCCTGTGTAAATCCCCAGTATCACCGAGTAGAAAACCATGATCCACGCCAGCACCCTTCGGTGCTTGGTGAAAAAATCAATCAGGCTATGGATCCAATCAAATTTCCAATCCCATTTGGGGAAGACCTCACGGATGTAGGTCGTGCTCCATATTATAGACAATGGCGTGATCACCATGAGTGTCCAAGCGCCCCATGACATGGGGGATACCAACCGGATGTTGGTGTACAATCGCCAGAAGTATAGCTTATGATGCAAGTCCAAAAACAAGGCACCCAGCCCAATCACCAAAGCGATCGGCGCAATCATGGGAGCAACCTTAATCGCTGCAGGCAAATCCTTTTCCCTTCCTTTCAGATAATAAAACGAGGCAAAAAACAGCACTCCGGCTGCCAGCCCGCCTAAAAACAAATACACGGCGATTTCCCAACCCCACAGCGTAAGTGTCGGGTCAATCTTGGGATTCATTCTGCCGCTGATGATCAGTTCTTCCATGGTCTTAAATCAAAAAGTACAGTTGAGGGTCAGTGCCTGCCTCGGTTTTCAGGCGTTTGTATTTTCGTTCTTTGATCTTTTTGGACACCTCGCTATTAGGGTCGTCCAGATCACCGAAGTACAGACAGTTCGTTGGGCAAACGCTGACACAAGCGGGCTGCTCTCCTTTTCGCACCTTGTGGATGCAGAAGGTACATTTGTCTACATAGCCATCCGGGTGCATATAGCGGGCATCGTACGGACAAGCCTGGATGCAAGCTCCACAACCAATGCATTGGTCTTCTGTCACCAACACCACACCCCCTTCGGCAACATGGCTGGCGGAGGTTGGGCAGCATCGTACACAGGGCGGGTTGGCACAGTGATGGCATCGCTCGGAGCGAAACTCCATTTGAAGGCTAGGGTAGGTTCCGCTGGTCGCTTCTACGATCCAGTCGCGACAGTAACCCACCGGAACCTTGTTCTCAAGCTGGCAGGCCACCACACAGTCGCTGCACCCTACACATTTTTTGGTATCTATGGCCATTGCGTATCTCATGCGTCAACCACCTCCTTTCTCACGGGCTCTTCCGTTAAAAATGTCACAAAATTTCCTCGCATGCCTGTACCCCCCATTACCGGGTCAAGCATCACATTGCTGATCATTTGCGTATCGCTGGCTCCCCGGCCATGGGCGCGGGTCAGTAGTTTGTTGTCATGACCAAAGCCATGCACCATATACACCGAATCCCAGCGAATCCGTTCGGTAACCCTCACTTCGATGGAGAAGGTCGAAACGATATCGTCCTGGTTTTTCAGCCACACACGCTGTCCATTTTTCAATCCCCATTGCTTGGCCACTTTTGGGTTGACCCAAAGGTTGTTTTCCGACATGATGTCCGTGAGGTTGGGGTTGTTGGCCGTACGGCTAAACGTATGCGCCGGGGTCCTGCCATAGTTGAGTCGGTAAAAACCCGGAGGCGGCTGGTCATGCTCAGTGAACGTTGGCATCGGATCAAAACCTTCGGCTGCCAATTCGGTGCTGTACAATTCGATCTTTCCAGTATTGGTGGCAAACTCAAAGTCTTGACCGTCCACCAGGTACAAATCGTCGTACTTGCGGTTGAATTTCTTCACGCCGATTTGCTGCATTTCTTTGAGCGAACTGCCCACTTGCTTGAGCTGCCAATCCAGCATCTCTTCAATGTCCTTGTATTGGAAATAATCCTTCAGACCCAACTTCAAGCCCAGCGCTTTGGCAATCCACCAATCGGGTTTTGTATCATACTTGGGTTCGACGGCCGGCATTCTTAGGGAAATGACGGGTTCGCGATGAGGTGAATTTCGAATGGCGTCATAGCGCTCCAGATAAGTACACTCTGGCAGCACGACATCTGCATATCCTGTAATCTCCATCGGCATGGTGTCTATCGCAACGAGCAACTCAAGCGCTTCGATGGCCTCCAATGTTTTCTTCTGATCGGGCAAGGTGTGGATCAGGTTCGTACCATTCACAATCCAGCCCTTGATGTTGCAATCCCGCTCAGGAGACGGAGTGGTCACATCGCAGAGACCATTGGAAATGACTTCAGTAGCCAGGTTGTATTTTCCCGGTGTGGCATCCAGATAATTCTTCGAGGGTTTGGGGTAAGCCGGATGAGGAAAATTGGGAATAGACACCTTCTCAGGGAAGTAGAAACCTCCTCTTCGACCCCACGATCCGAGTAGAGCATTCAAAATTGCTACACATCGCAATCTCTGGGTATCGTCCCCGTACCAGGTCACGTGACGACCCGGGTGAACGATTACCGCAGGAGCGGCATTCGCCATTTCCCGAGCCGTTTCGCGGATTACCTTAGGCTCAATGGTCGTAATGCCATACGCCCACTCCGGGGTATAGGATTGTACATGTTGTTTTAGCTGTTCGAATCCGTAGGTATATTTTTCGACATATTTCTTGTCGTACCATTCTTCATTGATGATCACATTCATCCATGACAGCAAAAGTGCTATGTCGGTGGCTGGTTTGATGGGCAGCCAGTGTTTGGATTTGCTGGCTGCGGTGGAGAACCTTGGATCCACTGTAATGATCGTTGCTCCTTTATCAATGGCCTCTGACATCTCCTGCACCTGACCGTTGTGCATGTTTTCACCAATATGTGAACCAATCAGCACCAGGCATCGGGTGTCCCGAATGTCCGTTCTTTCTGGAGACAAAACTCCTTCGCCATAAGTGGCGTAAAAGGCTACCTCTCTTGGCCCCCTGCATTGAGCGAAGCTTGGAGCCGTGATATGGGGCGACCCATAGGCCTTGAGCATATGTCCCAAAAACTTGCCACCCGAACCATGAGTGAAGAGTGCCATGCACTCCGGTCCATATTTCTCTTTGATGTCCGACATCTTATCGGCGATGAAATCCAACGCCTCATGCCAGCTAGCTTTGACGAACTTCTGTTCTCCATTAACCTCCTTGCGAATTAGTGGGTGCTTGAGGCGATCCTCATCGTAGTACATTCCGACTCCTCCAGTACCTCTGGGACATAGGCGGCCGTTGCAGTGCGGATCGTCCTCATGGCCTTCCACTTTCCAGATTTCTCCGTTTTCATCCTTGGTGACCCAGCCCGCACATTTCCAGAAACAAACCTCGCAGTACGTAGGTGTTCGAGTAAAGGAAATAGGGTTTTGAGCGGTATCGCTGAATATAGAGCCGTTGGCCCAGTTGAGGATGGAACCGGATAGTGCCACGGTTCCGGCACCTGCCCCTGCGATTTTGATAAATTCTCTTCTGCTTGTTGCCATTGGAGTTAATTTTCAAGTGCAAGCTAGGGCCTATCAGTACTTTAGAGAAGGGTGCAAGGCAGGCGACAAGCTGATATAGCTCTCGATTTTGTGTAACAAATGTTACACGTCTGCAGATAAAGTTAATGGCTGATTTTATTCTGATTTGCAATTTTTTGAACTCTGTATTTGAGATAAAAACATAATCCCTAATGGCAGCAATTTCACTCCACAAACAAAGCAGAACATTAGGTTCGCTGCTTGTTTATGTTAATCATTTAGTATAAAATGCCGAAAATTAAGACGCATTACATTTATGAAAACCAAAATCCTAACCACCCTCTTCTTAGTCCAATTTTTTCTTGTTTTAGGTCAAAATTACGAGCGAACAGTCGAACTGGACTTTGAATTGCGCCCTAATGCTATTGCCTACGGTGATCTGAATAGTAATGGCTATGATGACTTAATAGTTTCTTTTGAAGGACAGGATTTTTTGACCATCACTCCAAATGAAGATGGATCAATGGGAACTCCTCAAAGATTAAATGTTGGTTCTGCTTCGAGCGTGAGAGATCTAATTGTAGCTGATATAAACAATGACAATTTACCAGATATCGAATTTGTCGATTTGAACAACAACCTGCTTGGTCTTCTAATCAATCAGGGTAATTTAATTTTTGGTGAGCCTATATTCTTCGAAACCAATCAAAATCCAGTTAAAGTGATCTCAGGAGATTTAGACAATAGTGGCACAAATGATCTAATTACGCTCAACCGTGGATCCAACCTATTTTCGATATACCATGACAATGAATCCGAAATACTTTCGTCTCCAATTAATATTGAAACAGGAAACTTACCTGTTGATATGGAATTGACGGATATGAACAATGATGGTTATCTAGATCTTCTTGTTGCCAATCAAGCAGATTCAAATATTGGGATTCATTTCGGTGGAGTAAACGGGTTTTCTGGTGTAGATTTCTTCGATCTCGACGCACAACCAACTAATATTGAAGTCGTTGATATTGATTCTGACGGAAATAAAGATCTTTCAATAGTGTATCTTGATTCTCCAATTATCCATATTTTTTATGGAAACGGAAATCTAAGCTTTGACGAACCGTTGGAGTTATCCGCCACAGAAAATGTATCCGATATCGATTTTATTATTGACGATTTCAATTCGGATGGGATAAATGACATTGCAACTTGCTTCTTATCCAGGGAAGTAACACTTTCCATGTTCATTGGTAATGGAGACAAGACTTTCGACAGATACGAAGAAGATACCCGTACGACAGGGTCTTTTTTTGCGATAGTTGGATTAGAATACACGGATCTTCGGAATACCGGAAAGTCTGGTTTTCTACGAGGAAATTCCTTAAGTGTGGTACTCTTTGAAAGCTATCTATCTGACGATTTTCAGTTTAATTCCTCCTTCAGGGCTCCTATTGGCTCGACACTGAACAAGATAGCTATGGGAGATATAAATTCAGATGGAATAAATGACATAGTAGCTGCAAATCATCAGTATGAATTTGTTACCATATACTATGGAACGGGTGATGGTGAATTTGAACACATGCTAAACCTTCCTAGTGGACGACTCTCCGATAATGTCAAACTTGTCGACTTAAATAACGACACTAGTCTTGACTTAGTGGTGGAAGGATCTGAACCTACTATTTTTATCAACGATGGAAATGGAAACTTTACACAATCGCCTCTCACTGATGCTCCAAGCGGAAATCATATTTATGCCGCAGATTTCAATGAAGATGGTTATTTAGATCTGGTAGTTTCAGGCTATTTATACCTTAATGATCAAAATGATGCTTTTGAATTCACTCGTTTTTTTGGGTACAACGTCTATGGAATAGAAACATTAGATTATAATCTGGACGGACATATTGATCTGGTTTTATCGTTTAGAAGTGCGAATGAAATAAGAATATACACAGGAAACGGTGATGGTACCTTTGGCTCGGAATTGACAATAGATTTCTCTGCTGTCTATTTTGCGGTAACGGACCTAAATAATGACGGCTATGAAGAGATAATAGCTACTGATTTTATCACTGATCGCGGCCACATTTATTTTGGAGATACAATTGATCCTTTCGAAGAAGAGCCCTTAAGCTTCGTCCTGCCTAACAGTTCTGGCCTGGTCTTTACTTTAGATGTCAACCAAGATGAGAAAGAGGAACTTGTTTTTACCGGTTCTGATATTCTCTATTTCCCTGTCAACGAAGATGGGTCATTAGGTGAAGTAGTTGATATGGAAATTGGTCTCTATAATTCGCAACAGGTTTTTTTAGGGGATTATAATAACGATCAATTCATCGATCTGATATCGCTTGATTCTGATGATGAGATATACATATTAACAAATAAACTGGAAGCTGATATTATGCTGATCAATCTGACCCAAGTTTATGATGGGGCCCAGGTGGATAATATAGTTGAAACAAACCCGGAATTGGATTATACGGTACAATATAATGAAAGCAACATTAGGCCTTCATCTGCAGGTTCTTACAAGGTGGTTGTAACAATTGTAGATGATGATTACAAAGGTTCTGTAACGGATACTTTGACCGTGGAAAAAGCGGCACTCACAATTCACGCACAAGATACCATCAAATACTACGGAAGTCCAAATCCTGCTTTCCAATTAGCGTTTAGTGGATTCCAAGGTTCGGATGACGAGAAAGATCTGGACTCACCTCCAACAATTATTAGTTTGGCTGAAATTGATTCCGAAATTGGACAATATGAGATCGAGCTTGCCGGTGGAGCAGACAATAACTATGATATAGAGCTGGTCAATGGAATTCTCACTATCCAAAAGGCCAATTTAAGTGTCAGTGCACACAATCACACAATCGATTTAGGAGATTCAATACCTGAACTCAGCTATAGCATTGAAGGCTTTGTATTGGACGAAAACGAGTCCGTGATCGATGTTTTGCCAACAATTTCAACCTCCGCCCAAAATTCCTTGAATGCCGGAGATTTTACCATTCAGGTGTCAGGAGGGGAAGACAATCGTTATAACTTCAATTACAACGATGGGATTTTGACAATTGAAAAGGCCGTTTTAAGAATCATTGCTCAAGATGATTCTATTAATGTAGGAGATCCTCTGCCAGAATTGATATTCACATATGATGGATTTATAACGGGTCATGACCCTACTGATTTGGATATCCTACCAAATATTTCAACTACTGCTCAGAATTCTTTTACTGCGGGAAAATATGAAATACAAGTCTCCGGTGGGGAAGACAACCAATACGATTTTGTTTATGAAAATGGGACACTCACAATTGTGCAGGTATTGAATGTGGAAAATACCAATAATACCCAATGGTTTAGCCTGTTTCCTAACCCAGCCACAGATCATATAAATATTCAAAGCTTAACTGAATCTATAAGCCATATAAATGTTCTTACCTCAACGGGCCAGTTGATCATGACTCAAAACTATGCTTCGAATTTAGGAACTGTGAGATTGGATACTTCTAATTGGCCGGCCGGCCTTTTCATAATTGAAATTGTCGACACCAATGAAAAAAGGAGCATGAGGAAAGTAATGGTTTATAAATAGTCATACTTTTCGTTATCGAGAAGGTGACTAAAACTAAGCAACGAATAAAAAAAGCGAGACTCATGTCTCGCTTTCCATTATTGATATTTCTTTTGATTCTAAAACTCAACCTTAGGGGCATTCTCCGCTCCCTCCTGTGCAGCGAAACCTGTCTTTCTTTCAAATCCACCTATCGAAGCTATTAAGCCATTTGGTATCCCTCTAATTGAGACATTGTACTTTTCAACCTCCTTATTGAATCTGCTTCGCTCCACAGATATTCTATTTTCAGTTCCTTCAAGTTGAGCTTGAAGCTCGAGAAAGTTCTGATTCGCTTTTAGGTCAGGGTACCGCTCTACAGAAACCAATAACCTTGACAAAGCCGATGATAGTTCACCCTGTGCTTGCTGAAACTGCTGTATAGAGGCCGCATTCAAGTTTGACGGGTCAACCGTCGTACTAGTCGCTTTAGCACGTGCGCTAATTACTGCTTCCAAAGTCGAACTTTCGTGCTCGGCGTACCCTTTAACCGTACTTACAAGATTAGGTATTAAATCTGCGCGTCTCTGATATTGAGTTTCCACATTCGCCCACTGAGCGATCACCCTTTCTTCATTAGCAATCATTTTGTTGTACATTCTGATACAGAAGAATACTAGAAGTACAGCAACACCGGTTATTATCCAATTCTTTTTACTCATATCGATCTTAGTTAGAAAACAAAACTACTTATTTTAGCTTCAATGAAAATCCGAAATCTTAAAACTCTTTTTGCCCTAATAGGTTGCATCCTTTGGGCAAATATTACATCCGCTCAGGACTATGTTGAGATTCCTAAACTGGAAAAACAGGTCACCGATCTGACGGGCACGCTTACCTCCCATGATATTGATTATTTGACTGCCAAGTTGAGGCAGTTTGAAGATGCAAAAGGGAGCCAAATCGTCGTGTTGATAGTTCCTACCACCAAGCCAGAAGAAATTGAGCAATACTCAATCCGAGTGGCTGATGCCCGGAAAATCGGACGTGGAGATGTCGACGATGGGGTGATTGTATTGGTGGCAAAAAATGACCGTAAGGTTCGGATCGAAGTAGGATATGGACTTGAGGGTGCAATACCTGACATTTATGCCAAACGAATCATTGAAAACGTAATCCTCCCGGAGTTTAGAAACGGCAACTTCGCCGGAGGAATCGCCGGGGCCATTGATGCTTTGATCCCTTTGATCAATGGTGAGGATCTGCCTCCTGCCGTGAAACACACCCATACGGCACGATCCAAAAACAATGGCAGAAGGTTTAGCATCTTTGGATTCATCATTTTTTTTGTGATCATGAGTTTTGTCCGGACATTATTCAAGAAAAAGGGATTGAAGTTTGGGGCTGCGCTGGTTGCATCGATTTTGATTGGGGTCGTACTGAGCAGCATTGCCTTTGGTTTTATTTCGTTCGTCGTATCGTTGATTGCCCTTTTTGGCAACTCCGGCCGTGGAGGCGGAGGGGGCTACTACGGCGGAGGAGGTTTTTATGGAGGGGGCGGTGGCTCCTTCGGTGGCGGGGGAGGTGGCTTTGGCGGCTTCTCCGGCGGAGGAGGAGGATTTGGCGGAGGCGGAGCTTCCGGTGGATGGTAGACCTAAAAAATGCCATTGCATTTTTTATAGTTAATGGAAAAAAGTTATTGAGTTAATAGAAAATGAGTTTCACAATATGGCTATTCTTTAACCAAACAACGCTTCACCCCTCAACGAAATAGTTTAGGATTAAAAAATAAGAATGAACAAGAAATTTCAATTTTCAGAATCAGATAAAGACCTGGTAAAGGAAGCGGTCAAGAGCCTGGAGCGCGAATCCTCCGGGGAGATCGTGGTGTACTTTGCACGATCCAGTGATGACTACAAGGAGGCCTGCTGGAAACTGGCAGCCATCCTGGGACTTATCACTTTGGTCATCATTGGCATCATGAGCTGGCAGTGGATGTTGCCGGATGACTTTACGGCTCTGCAGTTGGTAGAGTCCGTCATCGGCACCATGGTGATTGGCTACCTGCTTCCCTTCTTTATCCCTTCGCTGCGATTAGGGTTTATCAATGAATCTAAGGTCGCCCAACGAGTGGTGACCAAAGCCCATGATGTGTTCCTGCAAGAGCAGATGTTCGACACCATCGACCATACCGGGGTTTTGATCTACATCAGCGAACTCGAGCACCAGGTGTACGTGATGGGCGACCGGGGCATCAACGAAAAAATCGAGCAAAAGGACTGGGTGGAAGTAGTCGGACTCGTGATTAATGGTATCAAAAGCAACCATGTCGCAGAGGGTATCTCCAATGCCATACATAAATGCAAAGACTTATTGCTTGCCCATGGGTTTGTGGCCCGGGAGAACAATACCAATGAGCTGTCGGATGATATAAGGATTGAGGAGTGATATTTAAAGAGATTCGAAAGTGAAAAATCCAGGTAATATTTCTTTGGTCATTTTATTAGTCGTATGGCTGCTGACTTTGGAATCATGTTTTTTCGACGAAAACGATCTGGAAAGTCAAAATTGCGCTGAATCCTGTGCCAGCATTAATGGAGTTTTAATGACAGGAGATGGCACTGCTCCATTGGCAGATGCATTTCTGGAAGTCACCTGGGATAACACTAGCTTGTTCGGTGGAACAAATAGATTGAAAGCGCAAACCACATCTGAAGAAAATGGATATTATGAGCTTAATTTTTTGGTCAGAGAAGATGAATTGTCTGATGGGCTTTTCAATATACGGATAACTCCACCTGAGGAATATTTGATGTGCTTTTTTGACGAGATTTACAGTTTTTCAGTTGCAGGTTTAAAAAATGACACTGTGGTAACTACCAATTTTGGAATTCCTAAAAAAGCCTATTTAATAGTAAATTCAGTGGGAACTGAAAAAATAGACAGTACCGACTTTTTAATTGCTTCAACCTTCTCTCCGATGGGGGTCAATTTTGAATCCAGATGTGTTGAATCTGTGAAGTGGGATAAAGAAGACCCCATCTTTCAGGACACTTTAGAAGTCGCAGCAGAAATTCCATTAGCCGTAGAAACCATTACAAAATATGGAGGCATAAAGTCTCGACATACAGACACATTGACACTTGAGAAGGGCGAGGTAATGAGGTACACAGCTGAATTCTGAAATCAATGAAAACTTCATTCATCACCATACTCGCAATACTGTTATCCAGTCCATTGCTTTCGCACGCCCAAATCAAACAAGTCTGGAAAATTACAGAAGGCCTGGAAGCTCCTGAGTCCGTCGTTTTTGATCAGAAGGCAAATTTTCTTTACGTTTCAAATTATACTAGGCCGTCAAGGAATGGCAGTTCCTACGGCGACTGCTTTATCTCCAAAGTAAGCTTAGAGGGGCAAATCGTTGACAAAGAATGGATTGGAGGACTCACCTCCCCTACGGGTCTGTTTCTCAAAGATTCGCTACTATACATTGTCGAGCGATTTGGAGTGGCGGTTTACAATATCAGGAATGATCAAATGATCACCCGACACAGAATTAAGCATGAGGGTTTTATCAATGATATTGCGGTGGATGATGAAAACAACATCTACATATCCACAAGCGGAAGCAATGTTTTATTTCAAATCAAGGAGGGACAAGTAAGCGAATGGATCGTTGGTGATGAGGTAGGAGATTCTAACGGTTTCTCTTTTATTGATGGCCTGCTCTACATTGGAGTCAACAAGGACGGCTATCTCAAAACCATTGACCCCAAGACCACGGAAATTGCCAATGTGGCGTACATAGGCGAGGGAAACATTGACGGTATCAAAAAGAATGGTAAGAATTTGATTGTTTCTCTCTATACCAAAGGCCTAAGACTTGTTGATAAAAAAGGGAATGTCACTTCTCTATTGGATACTGAGTCAGAAGGGAAACACTGCACGGATTTTGAATTTATTCCTGAGAAAAATTTACTCATTATTCCGTCACTATTTGACAATGAGCTGACGGCTTATTCACTAAAATAAGTCATGAAAATCGCCCTGGCTCAAACCTGTCCTGTAACAGGAAACATCCCTGAAAATATCGAGCAGCACCTGAGGTTCATTGAGCAGGCTGCCCAGCAACAAGCTAACCTCATTGTTTTTTCAGAACTGTCGCTCACAGGCTATGAACCCGAACTGGCCAACGAGTTGGCTATGGATTTAAATGATCCGATCCTTGATATTTTCCAGGATTCTGCCGATGAACATGGTTTGACCATTTGTACGGGTGTTCCGCTCAAGGCTCCCAATGGAATCACGATCAGTTTGGTCATCTTCCAGCCCAATCAACCCAGATCTGTTTATTCAAAAATGTACTTGCATTCGGACGAAGAGCCGTATTTCGTTCGGGGTACTGAAATGACATATGTGACCATCAAGGGCTTCAAAGTCTCCTTTGCGATTTGCTATGAAATCTCTGTGGACGAGCATTTGGCGAAAGTCCTCACGCAAAAGCCTGACATCTACCTTGCGAGTACTGCTAAATTCGAAAAGGACATAATAGCTGCTCACCAAAAGCTTTCTGAAATAGCCGCAGAACATCAAATACACGCTCTAATGGTGAACGCCATCGGCCCTGCAGACAATGGAATTTGCGTGGGTCAATCGGCGGCTTGGGATAAAGAAGGCAGAAAACTTGGGCAATTAAAACCAGATCGAGAAGGCATACTCCTTCTGGACGCTGAAAAACAAACCGTTTCTCAACAAGACATAAACTGACCATCGTGCTCTGCTATAGAGCCGTCAAAAAATGCTTTAAAGGTTTTGAAGCAGGATATGGGTGGTCAGCAAAGCCTTTATCAAAAACTTACCAGAATCTTTTTGCAGCGGATTACTCCACTGTCAGCCTTTCGACTAAAATATTTCCATCCATGGTACGGATCTTCAGCGTATACATGCCTGAGTCGAAGCTGTCGAGGTTCAGATGAAAACTGTTGCTCTTCCCAAAAAGGAAAAACTCCTCAATCGCCTCTCCGGTCGCTGAAAATACAAACACATAATCAATAGCCATTTTAGACTCGATCGAAACGATTCCCTCCTGGGGCATGGAATGCACCCGTAGGTCTGCCGCACCTTCTACTTTTACTAAAGTCACGGCTTTGTCCGAATTGTTATCTGAAATGTCTGAATGAATAGGTGAGAGTACCAAGGATAGGTAGATCAAAAAATTCATAGAGAGTTTTGATTTAATGTTAGCGAAAAATATTGATAAAATCCAATTAACTTACGTGTCGTCTGATTCGATATTCCCCAACGAATACTTGGATGAGTACAATTTTTTAAATCATAAAAACTAATATTACAACCACTTAGCTTTTTTAAGCTCTACTTTTACTTTATGAGATACTTCAGCCCCATTCTTCGAAAAATTAAATTTTTAATCATTCCAATAATTCTTGTTTCCTGCCAGAATCAGTCGGAAAAACAAATCCCTATGGCTCAATTGGTAGAGGAATCCCTGGATTTTTCCAGGGAGCAGACGCTGCTGATGGCGCAATCCCTTGAGAAAATGGAGGGCCGATTGCCACAGACTACCGACCGATTTGGAAACCTCATCACCTGCGATGAATACTGGTGGGTCAGCGGTTTCTTCCCGGGTCAGCTCTGGTATATGGCTGAGTATTCTCACAATCCCGAGTTGCTCTCCTATGCGGAGCAGTTTTCCGAAAGGGTCAAAAATCAGCAATATACAACCGACAACCACGATGTGGGCTTCATGATCTACTGCAGCTATGGCAATGGCTACCGCATCACCGGAAATGAGGATTACCTGCCGATCATAAATCAAACCTCAAAATCACTGATCACGAGATACAGCGACCAGGTAGGCTGTATCAAATCCTGGGAGTCCAATGACAAATGGCAGTATCCTGTCATCGTAGACAATATGATGAACCTGGAGCTATTGCTCTGGTCAGCTGACAAATTTGACGAACCCCGATTTAAGGAAATAGCGGTCAATCACGCTGACAAAACCATTGAAAATCACTACCGGGACGACTACAGCAGCTATCATGTGGTAAGCTATGACAGCCTGTCGGGAGCCGTGGAAAAGCGAAACACTGCACAAGGATTCGCTGATGAGTCCGCCTGGGCCAGGGGACAATCGTGGGGATTGTATGGTTATGTGCTGATGGCTCGGTTTACGGGGGAGAAAAAGTACCTGGATCAGGCTCAAAACATAGCGAACTTCCTGATCAACCATCCCAACATGCCGGAGGACATGATCCCTTTCTGGGACTACAACGCACCGAATATTCCCGATTGCCCAAAGGATGTCTCGGCTGGTACGATCATGTGTTCTGCCTTGATTGAGCTCAGTCAGCTTTCTGAAAATGGCAGTAAATATTTGGAGGTTGCAGAAAAGCAACTACGTGTGCTTGCTACTGACCAATACAGAAACGCTCCCGGCAACAATGGCAATTTTATCCTGAAGCACAGTGTGGGCCACATGCCTGCCGGCACTGAGGTAGATGTACCGCTGAGCTATGCGGACTACTACTATGTGGAGGCATTGATGCGGTATCGTGAGCTTTTGAAGTAGCCGCCTTCCTTGTTTACATCCTCGCGAAACACCTGATCAACGAATTTTGGAGGGCGTGCGGTGATAGAGAAGAGGTTTGTGAGCCACAAACCTGGGTAGAATTTTTAGAAACACGCTCAGCAATAGGTTTGTGGGAACCAAAGCTTGACAAAGGAATAGTCAAAAAGTCACCAATGACTGGATCTCCTGATTGAAAGGTTCCAAAACCTTTTTTCCTTCCAAAAAAGACAGCTCAACCAAAAAGGAGAACCCTGCCACAATTCCTCCGGTCTTTTCTATCAGACGGCCGGCAGCGGCCGCAGTTCCACCGGTAGCCAGCAGATCATCATGGACAAGAATTCTTTGTCCTTCTTTGATCGCATCGACATGGATTTCCATTTCGGCACTGCCATACTCCAATTCGTACGAGTGCGAAATGGTTTGATAGGGGAGTTTGCCTGCTTTTCGCACAGGAATAAACGGCACCTCCAACTGTTGGGCCAGCTGCATCCCAAAAATGAAACCGCGAGACTCCACACCAACGACCCCTTCTATGTCACGAGCACGCCAGTGATCCAAAAATGCGTGACTTACCTCCAGCGAAAGGTACGGATCAGCAAGTACGGGGGTAATGTCTTTGAAGGTAATTCCGGGTTTTGGGAAGTCATTTATATCCCGGATGGTGGCAGCAAGTTTCTGGCTTAGTTTCATGTTTTAAAAATAAGCCAAAAAAGGAATATCAGCCCGGCATTTCCTCAAGCGCCTGCCTTTTCCTACGAAAACGCAGAATAATGAAATAGGAGATGAAAGTGCCCCCCACTCCCAAAACTGTGGACATCAAAAAAGATCCGATAAGGTATTGAAAAAGGTTCTGACCAATCGAGTCCACATCTGTGATTTTTGAAAGGTCAGCTTGGTACTCAACAGGAAGAAACCATGCCCCTATGATGAAGCTCAAATAGATAATAACCGGAATGGTCGGAGGATTGCTGATGTAGGTCGCAGCCAAAACCACCACGCGGTTCAACTTCACAAAGCTGGCCACCGCATAGGCACTCAGCATCTGAAAACCCCAAAACGGTGACACACCAAATGCCAGTCCCAAGCCAACAGCCATTGCCAGCCTGAGCGGATCGCCAGTATCCTTTTTGAATTCAGCTTTGACCTGTCGCCACAGTTCCTTAAGGGAAAATCGCTGGAATTTGGGTAATTTAAGATTCTTCATGAACGGATGCCTTGGATACCAAAACTACGCTTTTGTCCTGAAGCCGGTTTACTTCCGCGGTTAATTCTATGATAAATTCAGGGTTGAGTCTATTTCAAGCTGATTTATGATTTCCCAATCCCTCCTCTTTATCTCCTCCAAAGGAGAACAAGAAGGTATAAATTCAGCTTGAAAAAATCATCTATGTACTGAAGCAAGGCTAACTTTATGCATGCCTGAAAAGCCATTGGTCGATAAAGAATACACACTTGAAAAATTTCCCGGAAAGGGAGGCTGGACATTTGCCAGGATACCGGAGGTACCACTCAATAAGCACTCGCCCTTTGGTTGGGCCAGGGTGCGAGGTTCGATCGACACTTTCGAACTAAACAATTACAAACTTATGCCCATGGGTGATGGTTCGTTGTTCCTCCCTGTGAAGGCTCAGATCAGAAAGAAGATCAAAAAAGAAGTAGGTGATTCTGTGCATGTGGTACTCTATGATGATGAGCTGTCCAACGAAGTACCACAGGAAATCATCGACTGCCTGGAAAGCGAACCGGAGGCAAAGGAGAAATTCTGGAAGCTAACCGATGATCAGCGCCTGTTTCGCCTCAACATCATCTACTCTACCAAGAATGAAGAGAGCAAGGTACAGGCAATTGTGCGGATGATTGAGGAGTTGTCAGGGAATTAACTAATCTATTCTCCGCCCCTCCTCATCAAACATCCTTCGCAGCTTTCTCTCAATAACGATATGCCCAACAATCAATACAACTGTAATCACAATCATCCCGATCACAAACACATTTTGACTATAGGCAAAAAACAATAACGGATTGTAAATAAGTACAGATACCAGGGACAGTTTCATCATAAAGTCTGCCGACATCCGATTGCCTTCGTCCCATGCTTCCTGACTGCTTTTGGATCGTGCCGTTCGGTAGCCGTAGAGGTCGTTTATTTCCTTTGGCGGAAATCGCTTGTACATGATCGAGATCAACAACAGCAGATTAGCTAGGTTGAGGATTTTCACAAGGATCATAATTTCCGGTTTTGGATTTGACTAAATAAATCCCGCGTTTTACCAGGTGCATCAAGGTTAAGCAGAATGACCATTTTATTTGTTTCGAGCTTAATGTAGGGTCCTTCATCACTTTGAAGGAAAAGCCTGCACGTTCCCCACCCTTCCAGCCGAAAATCCCCTTTTCTTACATTCCCGAAGCCCAACCCATTGGTTTTCATCTTTATCCGGGGGATTTCATCAAGCAGTTGTGCTGATATAACACCGGCCGTCAGCCCATATTGGCCGCTGATCGTAATCTCATCACCCTTGACAAAAATATCAGGCTCCTGAACCCCGGCATGGAGAAAAAAACCTACGCCCATGAAAACTACTACAACAAATCCTGCGGGCAACACTTTTTTCCATGCCGTCTTTTTGTTTCCGTCAAACCTATTGGCCCAAACCATGGCAACCAATATCCCAGACATAAAAAGCACCATCATGCTAAGATCTGCAACATTCCTATGTCCTTGCCAGTCAATCATCGACGGAATGACAATGACCATGGCACCTGTCACCAGCATCACCCTTAGCATCATCGAAGACAATCCCTCTACATCAATGTTTTTCTTTTTTTCCTTCGATAGGGTATTGTAGCCGGCAATAGAATTTGGGAAAGCTTTGACGAGGAAGCCAATCAGGATTAATATTCCTCCCATCAATAGATATAAGAAATTCATGCGACAGTGATTATTGAAATAAAGGAAAAACCCATTGCACAAGTAGAAGTTTTGAAATCACCTCAGCCGCCATCAGACCGGCTATAAATGACACGATCAGCTTCGCACCTTTCAGATTGGTGGAAACCTTATAAGCATTGAACATCAAGGCCACCATCCAAATAGTAAAGAGCAGCGCCAATAGGCCAAATACAATTAGCTCTTTCGAAATATTGGTAACATCCGCTACCTCCAGTCCGGGCATAAAACTGAGCAATGCCACAAATACCATTGGCCACCGAGCCAAGGCCTGAGTACCGAGGATGTCGATTGCCCTGGGTCGTGATTGGCTCAAAACGAGTCCGCATATAAGAAATACTATACCCAATATGAGCCAATCCATGAGCGACTCAACGACAAACAAACCGAGCGTCCCGGGCATCCCCACATGTGCATCGAGCACCCCATCGAAATGCAGATTGTTTAACGATCCAATGAAGGCTGCCAGGCATATGGTCAACAGACCTGCTCCAAGTGCGATGGAGCCTGCCCACTTTTTAAAGGGGTTGAACATGAGTTCGACCCATGACAATTTTTCAGGGTACGTCGTTTCCATGGTTTTCTATGATTTTGATTTTCTCGATTAATTCGTCCAAAATATTCCGTACGGTCGGGTAACTGAGTTTCATCTGACTGGCCATCTCTTTGAGTCGTCCGCTGCTCTTTACAAAAGCCAAAATAAATTTTTGATCTTCAGCAGACAGATTGGACAACCCCGGTAGGTCGAAGCTCCCGGAAACAGTAGTGCCGCAACTTTCACAGTGCATTTCCTTCACCTTCAACTGTGCCTCACAGCTAGGGCATAATGTGGGTAGTTTCTTATTCATATGTTTCGAATATCGACAATTAATTTAACTTTATTAAGTTTAAAATAAATTTATTTAATCTTTTTATTAATTTATTTAAAACAAAGCTGATGGTTCGTGAGGACACGAACCAGGGCTATGGGAGGTCAGTGAGGACACCAACCAGGCCCAAGGAAAGCAAACCTTCAGCATAGTGAGGACACGAACCTGAACTAAGAGTGCGATTGAAGCTAATAGCGACTCAATCCTGAGCCGAGGAGCGATTCAGGTTGATGGAGACTTTACTGCAAATAAGGAGATAAGTGGTAAGGACAAAAAACAAAGCAAAGGAGTCCCTGTTCACAAAAGGACTCTAACCCCAAAAGTCCAAGGGCTTACTTGTTCTTTTCTGTAATCATAGCCGCTTCGTCAAAAAGTGTAAGGGCCTGACGGTAGATCTCGCTTGTCTGATTGAAAATCGGATAGAAGCCCTCGTTGTCCCAAATGCCTCGAGCGATCTGGGCCTTTACGTAGGTCTTGATCAAGTCTTTGGAGTGCTCATACTGCTGTCTGTTGAACTTGAGGTCATTCGATTTTGCAAGATCCACAAGTTCGTCTAGCATCCTATCCGTCACTTCAAAATCATTGAAATAGGCATCAAATCCCATTTGCTCCAGCTTTTCTCGATTTGTATCGGAGTAGTTGAGGGCAAACTCACGAATGGAGTTGGTGTTGAACAGACGGTTCAAATAGCGAGACCCACCTGCCGTATCGAGTGGCACGTAAAAGTCCGGGGTAATACCCCCGCCACCATAGACGGTACGGCCATTGGCTGTCTTATAGGCCAAAGAATCGTTCACAGCAAGGTTTTCAGCGCTGTACATTTCACCGGATTCAAACCGCTCATATATGTCGTGATAGTAGTCGTCGATTCCGTTTTCATAGTCTTTCTGAATCGATCTTCCGCTGGGTATGTAATATCTAGAAGTAGTGAGTCGCAACTGCGAACCATCGGATAGATCCATCTGCATTTGCACCAGACCTTTACCAAACGATCTCCTTCCGACAATCAAGCCCCGGTCATTGTCCTGCACCGCTCCGGACACAATCTCAGAAGCCGAAGCACTTCCCTCATCGATCAGTACGATCAGTGCGCCTGATTCAAACTTGCCCTCACGCTCGGCACGGTATTCCTGGTCATACCGGTACTCTTTTCCTCTGGTGAACACAATCATCGGATCGCCCGCTAGCAATTCATCCGCCATTCTGATGGCTTTGTCCATATACCCGCCTGGGTTACCAGTCAGGTCAAGGATCAACTTGGTCATCCCATCATGAAGCAGTGAATTGAGTGCGATGAGGAATTCATCATAAGTAGTAGCAGTAAAGCGATTGACCTTGATGTATCCGATTTCATCATCTACCATGTAGGAGACATCCACTGAGAACTGTGGGATTTTATCCCTGATTATTTTGAAATCCATCAATTCATCAGAGCCCTTCCTCGCTATGGAGACGATCACTTCCGTACCCTTATTGCCCCTGAGGCGATCCAGCACCCCACGATTGGTGATGCCAATACCGGCTACCATTTCATCATCTACTTTGATTATTTTGTCCCCGGCTTGTAGCCCTACCTCCTCGGAGGGGCCTCCACTGAGAGGGGTGACCACAAAGATCGTATCCCTGAAAATACTGTATTCAATACCGATTCCTTCAAAATTGCCTTCCAGCTCGGCCATGTTGTACTCCAACTCCTCTGCCGGGATGTACACACTGTGGGGATCGAGCTGCTCGAGCATGTCACGAATCGCTACATCCACCAGTTCCTCGGTTTCTACCTCATCGACATAGTTTCTATCAATGTAATTGAGCACTTCCCGAAACTTGACCATACTCTTATTGAGCCCGGAGCCCGTCTCATGGCCGCTAAACATACGTGCACCGATAAATGTACCGGCTGCCAGCGCCAAGGCTAGTAATATCGGAAGTCTAATCTGCGATTTGGAATTATTGATACTCATACATGACTGGATTGAGGCTAGTCTTCTATTACGAGAAGGAGTACAAATTGATACGACAAGCCATAAATGAAAAAGACTGGAACCTTATACTTCCCAGTCTTTTTCGTGATTGCTTACTTTTTCGTTTGGCAAGATGAATGAACAAACAATTGCCGCAACAAACAATCCCAAAATCAAATAAAGCATTGCCATATTCCTTCAGTTTAAAAGATGAGGTTCAAAGATATAATGGATTGATGACCTGACCATGATCAAATTCAAAAAGAAAATCCCGCGCCCTTTCAATCCGATTCATTATCAGAGAATTACCTAAAATTCCTTTTCAGTATTTCACCGATTTATTTCTCTTCACACAAGCCTAACTTGTGCAATAATTTCATAAACAAACGTTAACCTCGGTGGCCAAACAAAATTTTTCCTTTAGAGTTTATTTTGCTGTACCACCACAAATAGAAAAATGATGAGCACTCTAACTTTAGAACCCGGCATTGTTGAAAATGTGACCAAGTCCAGCATTTTCTTTAATGATGTAATGAAGTACATGGAGCCACGCACAAAGTCTCAAAAGGAGGCCTACAGACGGAAAGCCATGAGAGAAATAAGAACAGCGCTAAAAACCGGCGTAGAGTTTTAAGCCGCTAGTGAATTGATTTAATCTTCTGACAAGACGATTATTTCATCTTCTTTGGTGAGCTTGATCATATCCGATTTTTTCGGGTTCACCACCACGCCATAGTCGGAGTTTGGATCCTTGCTCTTGGCCAGTATTCTGTACCCCAATGCCACTTGATTCTTTCGGGCGGCTGATTCCAGGACTGTATAGAAGTTCACAGGTTCGCCTATGGTCACATACTCTTCTGCAGGCTTAATGTAGATTTCCGATCCATCGGCATCAAACAGATCTTCAAACACCCGCATCAAGTATTTGTTTTCAGACACCTGGGTCATAAGCAAGCTGAGCAGCTTGTCACTTACGATGAAGTCATCCGCACTGGTGATATCCGCCAATTGACGGTTTTTCATATCGATCATCTCGCTCACAAGATTGAGGTGCTTTTCCGTTTTTTCAGCGATACTCCTTATATGCAACAACGTAATCAGGGTCTGGGCATCCGCCTCCTGCACAGGGAAATGCTGCTCATAACACAGTAATATGATATAATCGAAACTCGGAATATCCAGATCGGTGAGCGTCTCACGTTCTGTAGTCTCAGCGCGCATAAACTCCACCGTTAGATTCTTCAAACGTGTACTGATTTTTTCAATCACGCTGATCGGGTCGTTAAACTTGGATACCACCTTTAGCGTGGAACCAGGAGGTGCGTACTGATCCAGCTCCCAAATGATATTTTTTGCCCGGTCGTTCCAGCCGATGATGAGCATTTTCTCAGAATGAGACTCAGGCTCGTCTGTCTTAGTCAGTCGATTTTCATCAATCGCAAACGACGTAATACCGGACGGAATCAAAGTATCGTCATCTTCGGTGATTCCTATTACCTGGTCACCTTCATTGAAGATAGTTTCCATTGGAGGGTTAATCGCCACCGTACCATCCGCAAACTGCACACCCATGATGGCAGACTCTTCATAGGCGAAGATCACATCCCGAAAGGTCTTGCCCACCAACGTCGGCTCTTCCATAAAGTAAATTTCGTCCCCGCCATAGTCCATCAGCTCGATGTAGACCACACTCAGTCCTGACTGGCGGCTGGTTTGCACCATGATACGTGAAATAAAATCGTCTGAAAGGATCAATTCCACTTCATCCTTACCTACCATTTTGGCTACTTCAAAGTTTTTGCTGTCCTGAATCTCCGCGGTGATGTGATAAGGCTCAGGTCTACGGTTGGGGTTGGTGACGATCGCCACTATGGTCTTGATGATTTGAGAATCGGAGTTCTCATTGTCTTTATCAAGAATAATGATGGACTTTGAAGCAAACGGGTTAGCTATATAAATGTCATCAATATCGATCGGATCGCCCGTCCTACAGATCACGCGGGTGTTCTTGGTATTGCCTACCTTGAGTCGGATCTCGTCTTCCATCTCGATCTTGTCTTTATCCGCCAGGATCACGATCACCCCTTCTTTTTGGTTTTCGTTGGCGATGACTAGTTCTGAAATGATGGTGAATATTTTGGAGGACCAGCCCAATATCAATACGTGCCCCTCTTCGATGACAAAGGAACGACCCTTTCGCAGTTCCTCCATTTTCACAAGGATACCGTTGGATACCAAACCGATCAGGGTAGATATGATCACCAGACCGAGCATGGTGGTGACCATCATAAACAATCGGAACGGCCAATTCTCATCGTGATTACCCAGTACGCCCGGATCGAGTACGTGTGTAAGGTTTACCCAAATGGACTCTCCCACCCAGAAGCCTTCCTGGTGATTAGGGTGAAGCCCAAACGCCAGCAATAGCAATCCAAAAAGACAGATGACAACAAATGAGAACACCACAAGTCCATAGATCATGGCCCCTGTTCCCTTGGATACGTAATTATCAAATTTATACTTCGCCCTGGCAGCAAAAGAAATGCTTTTCTTCATGTATCCGGATGATCTCTCTTTGTGTTAAAACTAACCAAAATAATAATATTCACACAATGGCTGAATTGACAATCTATTGAGATAGAAGCCTTGGGTGTGAATTCGGGCAAAAATAGTCGAATCTCCCTTATTATCTCAAAAATTGAAGATTAACTACGTACCTGATTTCATTGAATTTTCTGATCCATTTGCTAATTATTAGCGCATGCGGTTATTTTGACCCGGCCGAAAACTCCAGACTATCATGAGCTTCTTCAGCATACCATCCCGCTGTATTTTTCTTATTCTGACGATACTATGCCTCGAGGTATCCCATGTATCCGCACAGCATTATTCGCTGGCTATCGAGCGATCCACCCTGCAGGTAGACTCAATGAAGCTAATGGGGTACCGTACTACCTTCTCACAACCGTCGGCCGAGGTGAAAAAAGCCTGGTGGAAGTACATCAAAGCTAAGGCGGTGATTTTCAACAAAGTATCACACTACGAGCTGAAGTTCCCCGGAGAAAACGGCACGAAAGACGTTTACGCCGTTTCAGTGTTTGAGGCCTACGACAGCATAGGTGTGTCCCACCTCTCGGTGGCCATACGCTCCGACAGCATAGATACAGAGGATTTCCCCAAACTGGATCAAAACCTCAAAGCACTGCTCCTTGATTTTAAAACCAGCTACTTTACCGGTATCCTGCAGGATCAAATCAAAGACCAGGAAAAGAAAGCGGCAAAATTGAGCGCCAAAATAGAGAAACAACGATCAGGAAAAAACAAGGACGAACTGACCGATGCGCAAATCAAAGCCAAAGAAAATGGCTTCCTCTATTCGCTCAATCAGATAGAACAAAACCTGGATTCACTCAAGCTGCAGTTGAGAGAGATCAAATAAAAAAGCCGAACCACTGACGTGGATCGGCTTTCAGAATAATTTTTGCTTTCCTTAGAACGAATAAACGTACTTAACGCTGAACGCCGTCCCTGGATTGAATAGTGAGAATATTTTCTCCTCGCCTTCAAACTTGTACACCCTTTCTCGCTCGTCACCCAGGATGTTTTTCGCAGACACACTCAGGTTTGAGTGCTCTCCCAATTGCTTGGCTATTTTTAGGTTAAGGCTATGAAATGGCTTGTTGTATACATCAGGCACATTGGAAGTTCCGATCAGGCTGATCGTTTCTCCTTGCACGTTGTACGAAGCATTGGCCGTGATACCCAATTCCTGATTTTCGTAGTTCACAAAACCGTTTATTACATATGGTGCCTGACCTGACATTTCCCGATACCTCGCTACGCCTGTTTCCGTACCTCGATAGTTCACTTCACTTTGATATTCCGACAGGCCGTCTTCCGACACCTCCACGGTTGTCCTGTCTACTTTAGACACTACTAGCGAAACATTAGATCCTACAGAAAAGTCACGCAAACTTGGGCTAATGAAGTCAAGGTTTTTACGTGCCTCTAGCTCGGTACCGTACACCTGTGCAGACCCCACATTTCTTGGCTTGATCTGTCCTACTACGTTAGGGAAAAAGACCAACGCGATATGGTCGGTAAAGTCCTTGTAGAAAAATGACACTGAGAACATTTCAGATGGAGTCATGAAGTACTCCCATCGCACGTCATAGTTTCGAATCTGTGCTTGTCTCAAATCCAGGTTTCCTGAGAATGTAACATCAGTAATAGGGTCAGCGATGAAAGCAGATGACTTTTCCTTAAATGAAGGCCTTGCCAGAGTTTGGTTATACGAAGCCCTTAGGTTCATGTCATCTCTGAGCGCATAGATCAGGTTAACTGATGGTAAAAACGAATTTTCATCCAGAGTCTTGGTGTTGTTTTCGTTTTGTCGCGAGTTGTCTTCCAACAGTCTCACACCAGTGTAGAACATCTGAGCTTTCTCAAATCTCAATCCATATACTGATTTCAGCTTTTCGGTGATTTGCATTTCGTTCATCACATAAGCAGCATAGATCGACTGATTGGCGCTGTACTGGTTAAAGTCTGTACTACCATCCTGAATGTACAATCCATCAGTATTGGTCGACGACCAAAGGTTTTGCTCTTGAAGCAACCAGTTTGCATCGTTTTCTTCCACATTGAAACTCTGGAGTACTGCGTACGTGTAGTAGTCCAATCCAAAATCCCGATCACTATAGCTAAAGCTACCGCCCGCTTTCAGTTTGTTGTTTTCGTTTAGCTCATAGGTCAGATCTGTTTTGGCTGTCTCTGTCCATTGGTTCAGACTTCTCCAAAACCTTGCAATGGTTCCTCCATTTCTAAATCCATAAGAATCGTTGTCTTCATTGATTCGTGTATCACGGTAGTCAGGATCCTCAATTTTTGAGTAGATCAGGGAGTTTGACCATTCCCATCTGAGCTTTCCAAAACTGTGCTTTCCAAACAAGATACCGTTGGTCATAGACCGCTCAGTGTACGCCAATATATCATTATGAATGGTGGTCGGGTTGTTGAGCTGAGAGAACTTCATCACGCGAAACATTGAATTGCTCTCTCCATTTTGCGAATGCAATAGATTCAACCCAACGCTGTGATTGTCGGTCTTTACAGCGAATGTACCCAGGGCACTCCATAGCACATTGTTAGTAGACAATCTACCTGAGGATGAAAAGTCCCTTTCCAGGGTAATCTCCCCTGTGGTTCTATCTCTCTCATAGCGATTTCTCTGAAAATCATCATAAAATGTATTGAAGCTCTTGTAGTTGAAAATCGCGTTATACCCAAAGGTCAGCTTTTCACCCTGTATTTGATTTCTGTGCGTAAATGACATGCCCATGTCCATGAAATTCATAGACTCTACGGTACCCAGTTGTGAGTTGAACTTCCTTGTAGCATCGGCCACAAAGTCATTTGGAGTAGCCGGTATCGTAGTGCCGTCCGCCAATGGCTTGGTTCGTATTCCGCCATCCCAGCCGAAAACATCCGTACCTGAGCCTGTGTAACTCAAGTTGTTCGATTTGAAATGCATAGAGGGGTTGTATCCGGCACTGATCGAAAATGAAGTAGACTTCTCGGTAGGAAAAGATTTAGTTTGAATATCCACGAGACCTCCCGCAAAATCCCCACTCAAGTCAGGGCTGAAAGTCTTGTACACCACTACATTTTCTAACACAGCGGTCGGGAAAATGTCAATTTGCACGTCATTTCTGTCAGGGTCAAGACCAGGTACCACCATGCCGTTGACCGCTGCTTTAGTATATCTGTCACCAAGACCTCTTACATAGACGTATTTGCCACCTTGTACGGTCACACCAGTGACCCGCTTCATAGCAGACGATAAGTTGGTGTCTCCGATTTTCTTAAAAGAGGCAGAAGAAATACCGTCCAGTGTATTGGCCGATTTTCTTTGTACCGCCAGCAGAGCCACTTCATTGTCCCTGATCTGCTCGGCAGTTACCACTACCGCCTCCAGTTGCTGTACATCTTCCTCTATGGTCACATCCAGAGTAGTCACTTCATCTGCGATGATCTCTACGCCTTCAACGGTTACAGTTCTATAAGACACAAACTGTACAGAAATCGTGTGCGTTCCTTCTTCTAATGACAGTGAGAAGTTCCCGTCAAAATCTGTGATGGCCCCGAGGGTTGTTCCTTGTTTTACGACAGTCGCTCCAAACAAGGGTTCACCAGACGACCCATCGATTACCTGTCCTCTTAAAAATCCATTCTGTGCAAATGCTGCTGTTGCACTTATTACTATCATCAAAATGGATACAATACCTTTCTTCATTGCTTTGTTCTCAAATAATTTTCTGCAAAACTAGAATGGGCATCTATCCCACTTATTAAAGAAAGGTTTAACAAAATTTTATTTTTGAACCGCTCAAATCGACGTGTGTTAACATTTAAATAACACAAAAAGCTTTGATCCGAGGCATCAAGCCAGATTGACCTCTATTTTTAAGTAGGCGACCTTAATCGTTATTTAACGATCTTAACCTGTAATTAACAAATACAGGCTCATCTTAAGGTCTAAAGGGTGAGATTTCTGGACAATGCTATAAAAAAAGGCATCTCAATAATTGAGATGCCTTCATAATATTCTTGTTAGAGAGTAATCTCTTATTCATCAAAGCTTTTGGTGTACACCTCAAATTCAGTGGTATTTACCATGTCGAACACAAGAGATCCTAGTGCAGCATTCAGAGCTGCGTCCTCAGTTTCAGGATAAGTCGAATCCTCAGCGTCGAAAGAAGCGGAAAGCTTGATCTTACCATCCGTTACGAAGTTGTCAACAGTTCCTTTTGCTTTTGATTTGAAGTCACAGTGACCAGTTTTGTCTCCAAGGCCCTCAGCAGTACCGTTCTGCAAAGTGAATACGTCATCAAGAGTACCCTCTCTTCCGTCGATCTCCAAAGCCTCATCAGAGTTGCTGTCCACAAAAATCAAGAAATTGTCTACAGTTCCGGCGTAAGACTGATCTACATCTAGAGCGTCATCGCCCACAGTGTACACCAAAGCATTGTCGACATCAACAGTACCTCCGAAGAATTCGATACCGTCATCAGAGTTGGCATATACCTCTACATATTCAATGGTAGTTCCTGATCCTACACCACCAAGGGTTAGGCCATTGATTTCAGAACCCGCTTCGAATTCAGCTCCACCATGTCGCAAAGACACGTATCGGATAGAACCTGAGTTATCAGCAGCATCTGTTCCACCATACCTTCCGTTAGTGTCCTCTGCAGGCACACCCTCGATTTGTGGATCGTCAGTTTTGGCACTTACCGGAGCAGCACCCAAAACAACAAGACCACCCCACTTACCTTTGTCATCTTGATCAAGGTTAGTCCCAAGCAATTGACCCGGCTGAATATCATCCTCAGAAGAAGTGAAGATGATTGGCTCAGCTGCAGTACCATTCGCGATCAATGTAGCGCCTCTTGCAATCATCAATGTAGCAGACTCAGGAGCTGTTACAGAAGCATCACCTTTGATGATGGTACCAGGCTCGATAGTCAAGGTAACACCTGAAACAACAGAAACTCTCGTTCTCAATACATAAACATTGTCCTTAGTCCATGTAGTGTTAGCTTCGATATTAGCAGTCACATCCACTTCAGGAGCAGTAGCAACTGTAGGCTGAGTAACGGCACTTCCTCCTAGCTGACCAGCGTTGAAAGCAGCGGTCCATCCATCGAATACAGAAGCATCGGTAACACCAGTGGCGCTTCCATCAACAGATACCACAGCATCTACAGCTGTCTGAGCTGCTTCAAGAACAAGTACTTGTCTTTCTTCATCTGAAAGCGGAGGAGTGGTTTCATCGTCATCACAAGAAACCATGGCTGCCATGATTCCGAATACGAAAAGTGATTGTATTAATTTTTTCATTTTTTCTCTTTTTGAAAACTTTAAATTTTAAGTATCGCAAAAATGAAAGACCAATATTACCCCCTTTGCAAACGGTGGTTACCTTTTTGTTAAAGATGTGAAGAGACAGTTATTGGTATATTACCAATATTACCGGTGTGTGAACACTTAAACCTGAATCATCAGTAAGTCGCTGACTACTAGCGATTAATGTTTATTTTTTGTAGGAGTGTATCTACAATATGATGCGTGGTGATACCATCAGCCTCAGCTTCATAATTTAGGATGATCCGGTGGTTGAGTACATCAGGAGCTACTTCTTTGATATCCTCCGGCAATACAAAATCCCGACCCTCCAGATAGGCCACTGCCTTGGCAGCCAGGTTTAGATTGATGCTTGCACGCGGTGACGCACCAAACTGAATATAATGCGCCTCATCTCTAAGTCCGTAAGCCTCTGGGTCACGGGTGGCGAAGATCAGCTCTATAATGTATTTCTCAAGTGACTCAGATAGGTTCACTTCGTTGATTTCCTTCCTTATGGCAAAAACATCCTCTTTGCTAAGAATCGTCTGCACCTGACTATCAAAGCTCATGTTGGACATGCGACGCATGATCTCCATTTCGTCCTCCTTTGTCGGGTAGCTCACGTGGACCTTCATCATAAACCTGTCCACCTGTGCCTCAGGTAATGGGTAGGTTCCTTCCTGATCCACCGGGTTCTGTGTTGCAAGCACCAAAAAGGGGCGATCCAACTCATAAGTCGTTTCACCAATGGTGACCTGCTTCTCTTGCATGGCCTCTAGCAAGGCAGACTGTACCTTGGCCGGGGATCGGTTCACCTCATCGGCAAGGATCAGATTGGCAAAAATCGGCCCTTTCTTTACCTCGAAGTTGGAGGCTTTCTGATTGTAAATCATCGTACCGATCAGATCCGCAGGAAGCAGATCCGGAGTAAACTGGATTCTTTTAAAGTCCAGGTGAAGCACGTTGGCCAGAGTATTGACCGTAAGGGTTTTCGCCAGACCGGGTACACCCTCCAACAGAATATGGCCCTGGGTAAACAGACCGATCATGAGTCGGTTGATCATGTAGTCCTGACCTACTACGACTTTGCTTACTTCACTAAAAACCTGCTTGATTTTCTCCTGATGATCTTTTTTTACCTCTGTAGTTTCCGACATGTCGATACGATGTTTGAAAAATTTGCGGGCTAAAATACTAGAACTTCGGCATTATTTAAAGGCGCACACCCTAGCCAAAGGTATAGAGATGTTAAAAATTGTTAAGACCTTACTGATGCACCTCTTTCAGCAAATCATTGACTGTCTTCACCGGGCTAAACGTGCTGATCGGCACCTCTACAAATACGGTGATCCAGTCTGCCATGGCCCCATTCCATAGACCCGGCAATTCCATGGCTTTCAGGTCTTTTCCACTTTTGGACTTGTAGCTGATAAACCCGGTATTGTCGTCGCGATACTTGAGTAGGTCATATTTCTGACCCTTATAGTCCTTTACGCCGCAGACGAGATCTACAGGATTGAAGTGAGTAGAACCCTTCAATAAGCCTGCCTTTTCCTCATCATCCAGGTCAATTTGGGCTGTTTCAGCTATTTGAAGCGAACTCCTGCCCTCCTCGTCCTGCACCCAGAAGGGTCCACCACCGGGTTCCCCGGTATTTTTCACCATTCCGCATACACGAATCGGTCTGCTCAGCTTTTCTCTTACCAGCACCGCTCTATCCTCGAGCGAAAGCTCAGGGTAGTCATCGCCCAGGTCGATACCCAGCATGTCTGTGCAAAAAGCAGCCACATCGTCCGGGTCAGATCCATTGTCCAGGTTGCTCAAGTTTTCGAAAATCTGGCCTTGCAGATCAAGCAGCGTAGCTCCAAGAGCCTTCTTATAACTGATGGTATCACCTTTGAGTCGATCCGGCGCTACATTGTCAATATTTTTGATGTAAATCAAGTCAGCCTCCAGGTCGTTGAGGTTTTCGAGCAGGGCTCCATGGCCCGCAGGCCTGAATAACAGAGAGCCATCTTCCTCTCTAAATGGCTCATTGTCCATATCCACCGCGATGGTGTCCGTCGACTTCTTTTGCTGAGAGAAAGAGATCTCGTATTGCACGCCATATATAGACTCGTATATAGGCTTCACACGAGCCAACAAATCCTCAAATTTCTCCTGATGCTCCGGAGAAACTGTAAAATGTATCTTGACCTTGCCTTCGCTACTTGCATACTCGGCCCCTTCTACCAGGTGCTCTTCAAATGGAGTCCTCGATCCATTTTCATATTTATGAAAACTAAGCAACCCCTTAGGCAAGCTGCCATACCCCATTCCCTTTTCATTGAGCAATGATTCTACAATAGCTGTATATTCTTTAGAATCGAGCGCTTCTGCAAGACTTTTTCCGTCCAGCGCCTCGGACAGTTCATTATAAAAGGCGAAATCCTTCACCCCGGCAATAAATGCCTGAGCGGCTTTGTTTCCGTCAAAGTTTCCATCATCTACAAAAGCAAACAGATCCTTGAACATCCGCGTGGCTGCTCCGGAGGCCGGTACAAATTTCAGCACGTCCTTTCCTGCTATCTTGTCTTCGTAGGAATCTACCAGGGACTGCACCTCAGTATCGGTGAGCTGAGTGACACCATGCCCAATAGATGCAGCCTGCTTGATATCCAAAAATGGGAATCCTGATTTAAAATCACTGATTTGTTTTTCTACGTTGGACAGCTCACTGCCTCGGGTAACGATTTGCTTTTTGTCCTCTTCGCTAAACATGCTCTTTGGAATCTTAATGTTGGATTATATTTCAGTTGGATACTTTTTACAAGCCAGCTCATAAGCCTTTTCGTAATTAGCCACAAGATTATTCCAATCGAACTCTTCTGACAAATCCTCACACTTATTTCTAAGATTGATGCGCTCCTTACTGGTCGTTTTCACAAACTGCAGCAGCTTTTCTGATAGCTGCTCAGCAGAGGTATGAAAGTCGAAGTTTTCCCGCTCGATCATATACAGACCATGATCCTCGTCTCCATTGTCCAGTCCCATGGCATAGTTGCCAAACCCGGACAGATCGGATGTCACCGCAGCTACACCGCGAGCCAGGCACTCCACCGGCGTATACCCCCATGGCTCATAGTAGCTTGGGAATATTCCCAGGTGACAAGCCCGGACAAACTGCCCATAATCCAATCCGAAGAGCGGATTGGTCGAGGAGATAAAATCGGGGTGATACACGAGCTTCACCCGATCCTCTTTGTAGTTGAGCATACCGGAGGTCCGGATAAAGCCCAGAATGGGATCCTCACCATCGTTGACCAGGTTATGCGTCACCACGCTAGGGAGCCGAGCGGACTTCCATGACTGGACGGTCCGACGATACCTTAGCCTCCAGTAGTCGTCCACCATCTCATTTAGATTGGGGAGTTTGTGATTTTCATTGGTGGCAGCCGCTCTAAACAGACGCTCACGGATCTGCTTGACAATCTCGTCACAGTTACTCTCCATTTCTTCCATGATCCCGCGAGAGTTAAGTACCTCCGCATTCATGCTGTGAAACGGTTGCTTAGTCACAAAAAACATGACTACCGTTTTATCGATACCCTGATCTTTCATTTTATGATTGAGCCGGGCCAGGGCTTCCAGGGTTAGGTCGTACCCTTTGTTTTTATATTCAAAACGCCCCGAAGTAAAAAAGTACAGGGTGTTGTTTAGGTCAAAAGAATAGGACTGGAAGAAATGTCCCATGATAAAATGCTCAAGCTTTTGCTTGTACTCATGATGCCTGTTTTGCACTTCGTGCAGGACAGAAAAGCGTTCAATGTTAAGACCATTAGGCAATATCACCTCAGGACTTCTTCCCAAAAGGTGCACGCATTCCTTTGCTGTAACGTCACTTACCGTAGAAAGAATATTAGCCCCATGAGCACAGGCACGTTCCAGCTTTACGATCGACTCGACATTGAAATTTTTAGCCTCGTCCTCCCAATTAAGAAATGGCAAATGATCATAGAAATAAGGGTCATTCATGGCCAGGTAGCGGCCCAGCAGTGTCGCATGCGTGGTAAATACCTTTTGCACGGGAATCTGCTCCTTCCCGAGGTCCGGGATGCAGGTGCCTGCCATCCACTCATGAAAATGTGCAATCAGATCTACATCCTTTTCCACACACCTTCTTGCAAGTCTTGAAAGAAACTCCTTGATCATGTAGCCAAAGGCAAGCACCTGATCCATAAGCGGATCGTGGTTCTTAAATTCTATATGGTGGTTTTGCCAGTAGTAGTATTTAATATCACCAAGCAAATGAAAAACGCTATTAGGGTTGAACAAGACCGTTTGTGGTCTACCTGACACCAGCCAATGTCCATATTGCACATCCCAACCCAGGTCGGTCGCCATTTCACGAGCGATCTCGGCCATCATATGCTTGTCGTCAGGACGATGATCAAAGTCCGACACCACATTGGGGTTTACATTGGGACCCAATAATACGTAGCGGTCAGACCATTTTTCTACCATGACCGGAGCCTTGGATCTGATGACCGTATAGATACCTCCCACCTGATTACACACCTCCCAGGCGATCTCCGCTAATATTTTGTTCTTGGTGCTAAACTTTTTATTCTTCTTTTTCCCCATATTGACTACTCGGTTCCTGATCAAACCTGCCAAAAGACAGTTCCTTATTTTTTCATCAGACTTATTAAAATTTTAATTTTCTTCCGAAATACTACTTAGTTATTTGAATTCTCTAAGTAGTGTTATCTGGTTTTTAAATTAAATGAAAATTTTGCAGCCATGTGATGTCCAATTGCGTTTTTTCACAATTATCCACTGGCTGATGAAGTATATTTGCAACTAACCCAATGCAAGCTCAAAATGGAAGGTACTGTAGAAGATATTAAAACCCACGAGGAGACGGCTGACTTCTCGGGCAACTATATAGAGAAATTTGAGAATAAGAATGTAGAAGAGTTTTTCTGCGGATCAATTGAATCATGGGAAAAACGCGAGAATTCTTTTCTCTTTCACGGACAATACGCCTCACTCGAACTGACAGTAGTGAGTGCGGACATCCTTAAGTTTAGATACGGTCATGACGGATATTTCGAAGAGGATTTTTCGTATGCCGTAGATCCGGACTTCAAGCCGGAAAAGACCCGATATAAGTTTGATGAAAAGAAAAAGGAGTTTGTCATCAAGACTTTATCCATCAAGTTTTTCATCCAAAAAAGTGACATGTCCACTCGCATCGAAGACCTGGAAGGCACTCCGGTACTAGAGGATGAGAAGGGCTATCACTGGCAAAATCACAAATTTCACGGTGGTGAGATTTCTATATCCACCCGCAAGCTTCAAAAAGGCGAGAAGTTCTTTGGCCTTGGTGACAAGTCCTCTCGACTCAACCTGATCGGGACGAGAAAAGAGCTCTGGGGCACGGACTGCTACGGATATGGTGCGGATACTGATCCTGTATACAAAAACATTCCATTCTATATGGGCCAGCACCATAGGATCGGGTATGGCATATTTATGGACAATACGTTCCGCAGCTACTTTGATTTTGGTAAAGAACGACCCGAGGCATGTAGTTTTTGGGCTCAGGGTGGAGAAATGCGCTACTACTATATCCATGGACCCCGTCTCATGGATGTGATCAAGAAATATGCAAAGCTGACCGGCACCCATGCCCTCCCTCCCAAGTGGGCCCTGGGCTACCATCAAAGCAAATGGAGCTACTACCCCGAATCAGTGGTACGAAAACTCGGTGAGGAATTCAGAAGCCGCAAGATCCCCTGTGATGTGATCCATCTGGACATTGACTATATGGATGGGTTTAGATGCTTCACCTGGGACAATGACCGATTTCCAAATCCCAAAAAGATGATCTCCGATCTAAAAGAAGATGGATTTAAAACCATTGTAATCATTGATCCGGGCATCAAGGTGGACAAAAATTACTGGGTCTATAAGCAAGGAATCGAGGGCAAGCATTTTTGCAAGCGCATGGACGGTGACTTGCTCAAGGCAAGTGTATGGCCTGGGCTGTGTCATTTCCCTGACTTCACCCGACCGGAAACAAGAGAATGGTGGGGCACTCTATATAAAGGTCTGATCGAAGATGGTGTGGACGGTGTATGGAACGACATGAACGAGCCCGCCACTTTCGAAGAAGGAACCTTTCCCATTGATGTGCGATTCGACTATGATGGAAATCCCTGTAGCCACAGAAAGGCACACAACGTCTACGGATCGCTCATGGCACAGGCTACTGCCAAGGGACAGAAGAAGTTTTTGGACAACAAACGGGACTTTACGATCACGCGATCAGCCTATGCGGGGGTACAACGACATGCTAGTGTATGGACGGGGGACAACTCCGCAAGCTGGGAGCAACTTAAAATTGCCAATGTGCAGACTCAGCGGCTGAACGCTTCGGGAGTTTCCTTTGCAGGATCTGATGTGGGCGGTTTTATTGGTTCGCCGGATGGTGAACTATACACCCGATGGATACAAATGGCAGTGTTCCACCCGTTTTTCAGGACACACTCGTCGGGTGATCATGGGGACAAGGAGCCCTGGACCTTTGATGACAAGTACCTGAACATAGTCCGGGAATTCATAGAAATGAGGTACCAGATCTTACCCTATATCTATACGACATTCTGGCAACACAGCACTACCGGTGCGCCGATGCTGAGATCTCTGCACCTGGAGGCGCATGACGATCCTGAGTCCTTTTTTAGAGAAGAAGAATTCTTCCTTGGGGATCACATGATTGTATGCCCCATATCCGAAAAAGGGGCCACCAAGCGTCGCATGTATTTGCCTGAAGGCGAATGGTACAACTTCTGGACTGATGAAAAAGTACTAGGCAAGCACGAAATCGAGGTGTCTGCTCCTTTGAATCAAATTCCACTCTTCATACGGGCCGGATCGGTGATCCCTGTGCAGCCCAAAATGCAGTACGTGGACGAGTTTGAATTTGATGAACTGACCCTGCACTGCTACTATCCTCATGGCTTCCATCATTCGGAGCTGTACGAGGACAAAGGCGACGGCTATGAATACCAGGATGGAGAGTACTCGATGAAAACATTCTTATCAGAAAAGCAACCCGGCAAGTGGAGACTACACCAGACGATAGAGGGGCAGTACGTTACGGGCTACAGCCAATACAATATGATTCTGCATGGACTGATCAATGAGCCTACTTCGCTGATGGTAGATGGTGAAGAAAAAATAACAGAGGCGAAATATCAAGACAACAAGTTGACAATTAGTTTACCTAAACATTTTAATGAACTATTAATCAGTTGATATAATGAGTATTAAAAAACAATTTCTCAAGTCAAAAGACCTGTACAAGGTGACCTGGTCTGTTGACAAAAAGGTAGCTAACGGTGCGGAAAGCGTGTCGCTCTCCGGAGACTTCAATGACTGGAGCCTGGATGGTGAGAAGTTCACCAAATTGAAAAACGGGTCGTTTAAGCTGACACTCGAGCTGCCCAAGGACAAGGATTACCAATTCAGATATCTGCTTGATGGCGCGACCTGGCTCAATGATGAGGAAGCGGACCACTTTGTGGACAACCAGGTATCCAACGAGCAAAACTGCGTCTTAGCGCTATGACATTGAAGGGACTGTCTCTATAGAAATCCTCTTCTGACCACATGCATGGAAAATCTCGCATTTTGTATGCAGTCCAAGGCCAGATTGTAGTTGGGCGTGGTGAGAAATTAGTATATTGAGACAGTCTCAATTTAGAATCCTATAACCCGAATTTCATGGGCAAAAAAGTACTGATGATAGGCCCTGGCGAGCAGTCTGTTTCTAACAGCGGGCTGGGAAAAGCCGCCGATCAGATCGCCACGATAATTGCAAAAAGAACCGCCCTCACCCTGGTACAGCCCGAATCCCTGGAAGTAGAGTCATCCCCTAAAACCAGGCAAACGGTGACCACAGAAAACTTCAGCGAAATGAAGGTGCTGAAAGACATGGTCAAGATTGAGGTATCTAATACCATCTCCCCCTACTGGTACGCCTCTAAACCTCAGCAAATCGAAACTACCACCCATGAAAGCACGGTGCAAAAAGACCTCATCATGTTTTCGCATGAGATCGAGATGAGTGCCGATTCTATTGACTTTGATGTCATCTATGCCCATGACTGGCTCACCTTCCCTGCGGCGGAGAGCCTCAAGAAAAAAACCGGGAAGCCACTCGTACTGCATGTACATTCGCTGGACTATGACCGGAGCTCTATGAGGACTGACTCCTGGGTATTTGATCTGGAGAAAACTGCGTTTGAAAACGCTGACAAAATAATTGCCGTGAGCAACTACTCCAAGGGAATCATGGAAAACATATATGGCATTGATCCCGGCAAAATAGAAGTGGCGCACAACGGCTATACCAAAACGGATTTTCCTGACTCTGCCAGCCCGTTCCACGAGAGGATCGTACTTTTTGTAGGACGATTAGCTGGACAAAAAGGGCCGACGCAATTTCTCCAAATTGCTGAGAAGGTGCATGAATTCTATCCCGACACGCGATTCATCATGGCCGGAGAGGGCGAAATGTACAACACCCTCATAGAAGCCGGAGCCAGCTCCACAGTAGCAGGCAAGTTTCATCTCACAGGATATCTCGACGAAAAAGACCTGAAAAGGCTCTATGCCATGGCGGACATCTATTGCATGCCGTCTGTTTCTGAGCCGTTCGGACTGACTGCCCTGGAAGCAGCCAGCGCCAATATACCCGTAGTGATCTCAAGCAACTCGGGCGCATCAGAAGTACTCGATGGTGCCGTAACGGTGGACTTCTACGACACCAGTGCATTTGCTGCCGAGATCATCATTTTGTTGAAAAACAAAAAAGTCCAACAAGCCAAGGTGAAAGAAAACCGTGAATCCCTGCGAAACCTCTCCTGGGAAAAAACGGCTGAGAAAGTCTTAAAAATATTGGAGTCGGTATGAGGACAGCTTCTCTCATATTCATTTTTGACCAGCCGGTCTACCTCAACGAATACACCATATTCGATATAGGTACGGGCAAGAAGTACATCAACTGGGACAAGACAGAAGATGCCTTCTCGAAAGAATACGAGCGAAGCATCAGGAGAGAACTCGAACAAGTTGTAGAATCCGTCGACGCTGAAACTCCGTGCTCGGCCTATTTTTCGGGACACTTCCTCAAGATGCTCGAGCAGGTCGACAGTACGATGATCGCTGCCATCAAAAAAATCGCAGCAAAGCGGCATCTAGAAATATTGGGTGGCACAGTCAATCATTCCTTTGCTTCCATCTACTCCCACAAGTGTTTTGAGTGGGAAGTCATCGAGCACCTGTCGATCCTCAATGAAAAACTAGGGGTAGTTCCGACCACTTTTTACAATACCGAAAACATCTATTTTGATAAGCTGAAAGAATTGATTGAACCTCTGGGTTTCAAATCAACTTTCGCCGGGGTAATCCCCTGGTACCTCGAGGGCCAAGAGAACAAGAGGGTCTTCCTCGCCAGGGACAGCAAGAAGTTTGCCGTGCACCTGATCGACCAGGATTTGAACAAATCGATTGATCAGTCCTCGTTGGAAAACATTCATCTGCAATTTGACCTGGAACTGATTAAGGAGTTTGGAGGAATCGGGAAGATCATAAAGAACTCAAGAAAGAAAGCAGAGCTGGTCAGGCTGAAAGAACAAAGAAATTTGACCCAGCCCAAAGATCAATACAAGATCAAATCCCCATCCATCGGGAGCGTGCGTGGCAGATCCCTATCCACTTTCAACGGCCAGGCCATGCAGTCCAATGCTTTTGACCAGTACTACAATCTGTGCAGCATGGTGGAAGGCAGCCAGATTCCTGATTACATGCATTGCCATGCTGACCTGGGCAACATGAGCCTGTTTTTGCAAATGCACCGCAACGGAGTACACGATGAGATCGACCCTTATCAAACCTACAACAACTACATCAACATGCTCACCGACCTGGAGATCAGGATAGGTAGATAGCAGCCTCATCCGTGCCAGCACGGATACCAATTCACCCAATAGACGGTATTTTACTCAGCCCTGTCAAACTCTAGTTTTGCTACAAGTTTAACTATGAAGACCCCTCATTGGGGACTTTTAAAAAAACTAACATCTAAAAGTGCTGAACGAAAACATTCTATCCATACTTAAGAGATCAAGTCGGATTTGGGCTCTATTCGCGGCCTTGGTTTTGTCTACGCCGGTATTCGCACAAGACGAAAAACCAAACTACACCGCAGACTATATCAACAGTACTTTTTATTATAGAAATCTGGATGTACTGCGTGGTAGCTACAGCCGATGGGATAATGCCGCCATAAAGGAGCCCGAGCTGGCACCACAAAGCGCTATCTACGGTGCCACCTACAACTTCAACTACGGGCGAAACATTGAAGGAGCCACCAGGATTCCGATTTTGTTTGGTCTTGCGTTAGGCAATACTACAATCGGTGCATACGCCCTGAGCTCCACCTCGCATATGAGGATATTTGACCCAGCCGACAACTGGGAGGACAAACTCGATTCGGATAGCGAACAGAGGTTTACAGCCAATACGATTGGGGTGACTTATCGAAATAAGTGGTTTGGTGTACTAGGCGACCTCACGTACATCCAGTCCAATTGGAGCTTTTTTGCCCAGCTCAGTATACCCATCCTAAAAACCCGGGCCGGGCTCAGCTACAGCCAATTTCAAGAAGAATTGCTTGAAAATGGAAACCCTGCTATAACAAGAGGCGATGCCTACAATCCTGAATATTTTTTCATTACCACTTCTTTGATACCGTCTCTCAATCTAGGTCTCAACGTATTAAATTATTCGGACGTAAAAGTCTCACCCAAGGCCTCTTTTTCCCTGTACCAACTACGAAAAAAAGAGAAGTGGGGGGATATTCGATTTGACACAGAAGTAAACTTCCAAACAAATGCGCCCAGCTGGTCGCGAATCATGGAGCTCCAGGACTATGATCTAAGGGTCACCTTCTACTGGATGTCTCGTGAAAAAATGTCCAACACCATGACCGCTAATCTGATGGTCAAGCCCACTCTGATCGTGGCATTCAGCTACAAGTCCGAGGTGGATTACTTCGCAGAAACTCTTAGTAGCTCAGGGAATTTCTACAAGAACCTCACCGGATGGGGCGGTGAAATTGGTGGTGGTGTCAGAGTCCTCGGCTTCAAACAGTACGGTGCAGTGGAAGAAACTTTCATGAAACTAGTGCTTTACTATAACTACACAGAACACAACGAAATGTACCCTCCACTCATTGGGGGAATAAAATTTAAAGTCACATACTAATATGAAGAGGTTCAAGAATAAAAATAGCTGGATTTTTCTCCTGCTTCTCCTGTCTGGATGTGATGCGCTCGTTCAGAAAATTCCCTTGCCTGATCCGGAAGCGGACTTTGAATTTATCGGAGAAGGCTGCACGGCCCCTTGCCAGGTGCAGGTATACAATAAATCCTACTTCGCCACTATTTTCGACTGGGATCCCGGTACCGGAAAGTTATACACCGAAAAAGACCCTCTGATTTATTTTCCTGATGCCGGTGACTATACCGTTTCGTTGGTAGTATCCAATGTAGATGGCCAAAGTGCGACTGTTGAGCGACACATCACCATACTGGAAAACCCGGTCGCTCCAGAACCCAGTGAATGGATGGGACGATGGAATGTGGTTCTCCCTGAACAGACTGGTGCAAGAGTCAATCAATCTTCAGCCCCAGTGATAGATCTGCCAAATCGAAGTGCTGCCAATAGTCCTGATCTGACGGTATATGCAATAGAAGGTTGGCCTACCCCGATTTTGACAAGAAACAGCCTTTTTGATGTCAATCAAATGGAAGGCAGCACACTCAAAAATGGACAAGTGGGCTACATGGCTTTTGGTTTTGCTAATCTCGGAGACATCACTACAGAGCAACGGTTCTTTGTACGGGTAACCCACAACGGCCGCAACATCTTCGAATTTGAAGTGCAGCATACCGTTGCTCCAGGAGCGACCTATTTTTTCTATGACATTTTTATGGGCACTCTTGGAGAAGGAACACATACGCTCACCGTGGAATTGGACCCATACAATGCAATTACTGAAGAAAACACTACAAATAACACCTACACTCAGGAAGTGACTGTGGTATCACAACCAGCCTACGAGAGTTTTGAATTTGTCGAAAACAGATACCTGATCGAGTACAATCAAAACCAATACAAGTACGGAAGTATGGTATACAGCGACCCGTACTTGCAGCTAAGCCAAATAGGTAACATCGAGGTATCTAATCAGTCAGAAGAAACCATGCAACTCACTATAGACGGATACACCTATGATCTGACGAAAGAAAACCCAACGATAGAAGTAAACGACCAAACCAAAAGGCTGACCAATAATGTTTGGGTCAATCAATCCAATGAGGAATGGATGTTGACCACCACAGGTCGTGCGGTTATCAAATCACCTATGGGTCTGAGCAGGACTTCATGGTCGTTGGTCAATGGAAATCAAATAGAATTTGTGGGTGAGATGGGTACCTATGAAATTGTAGAACTGACCAATACACGACTCCTGGTGATGGATGCCCTGTCCAACCAGATATTGTTTAATCCCGGCAAGTTGTATGAAGAGGAAGAATAAAAACTGCGACTGATGAAAAAGAGATACATACTATTCATTTGGGCTGCCGCCCTTTTTGTCTCCTGCGAGGAAAAGGTACAGGAGTGCGATAGCCTAAGTTTCGCAGGAAGTTTTGCCGATGTAAACGGCGTTTTTTACTGCCCCACATCCGTTACCGGTGCTTTTGTGCAAGGAGAGGTCAATGAGCAGATTTTTGAGGAGTTCTCCTTCAGGTTCTCCACGGAAACGGAAACTTCATGCTTAGAGGGAAACTGCACTGTCTTGGGAATAACCGTCCGTGCCCCCTACCCCAATGCCACTGGAGTACAACTACCAGAACACTTCTCCGGAAACCTCAATCAGCTTACCGAGCTTGGCCTGATCCTGACCCTAAGCCAGGTGATCACCACCAGCAGGCCTGAGGTCATGGCGTTAGACCCATACATTCACGCAGAAGACTTCCATTTGGAGTTTAATCTTACACGCAGCACAGGCAGGGCAAACAACTGCAAAATAAGTGGTGACGTGCTGTACGGAAAAAGTGACAAAGTGGCTCATTGGGAATCTTCTATGGCAGAATTCTAAAGCCCAAAAGGAAATCATTGCATGGAGCTATCCGCTCAACAGAGTTCACATACCATTATTTCACAAGAGCATCCGTGCTGGCACGGATGCTAATTCACCCAACAGACGGTATTTCCTGCGGCTAGAGACTTACCTAGCTTTGATTAAGGAAATTTTACTGAACAAAAAACAAGAAATCATGAAACTCAAACTACAAATTTTATCTGCCTTCCTCTTGATTGCTTTTTGCACCCAGGCGCAAATGATTGAAGAAAAAAGCATAAGCTACAAAGGCTCCTACGGCGAAAAGAAATTAAAAAAAGCTCCAAAGCGAATCTACATAGCAAGCTTCGCTGCCTACTTCAATGTTGCCGCAGAAATGACTGCTACCTCGGCAGGAGGTCGACAAATCGGCGGGGGTTCGTACAAGGGAAGCACAAGTACCTACATGGGAGTCGCTATTGACAATATTGATTCTGATGACTTCATCGAAATAGTAGATGATGTTTATAAGAATTTCGTGCAGGACTTGAAAGATCAGGGTTACGAGATCATTACTCCGGATGAAGCGGCTAGGGCTCCTTTTTACGAAGACTGGACCAGAAAACCAGGAGGACGAATCAGCAGTTCGCAGATTAAAGGCTATGTGATGGCCGTCCCAACGGGGTATGAATACTTTGTCAAAAAGGAAAGCAACAAAGGAAAAGAGAAGACAACCTTTGTCGATAAAACCATGATCCTGTCCAAAGACCTGGACGATGCGATCATAGCAGAGGCTGCTTTCATCTTCCCCACCATCGACATGGAAGGCAAGGGCGGCGTGTACGCAAGCGGATCTAAAGTTAAAGCCTATATCAACTACCGAATGGCCCCGGTTGGTGGAGACGGAACTGCGATGAACGGAACCGTATACTCAAGGATCAAATTCGTTCAAGGCAAAGGCCCGGGTCTTTCTGCTCTCTCATATCTGACCTGCGGACTTAAAAAGGGAGTTCCTATACAAGGAGTTTTCGCTGATACCAAATTCAAGGAATCCACTCGTGCCAGCACTACTACCGCATACCCGGGATACTACTCGGTGGTCTTTACTGATGATAAAGCAACAACCATTACCCACACAGCTGCTGCTGATCATGATGCCTATGTCGACAAATCCAAGGCTGTCATGAACGAACTAAGCAAGCTCGGGACAGACTATCTCAAGGAAACCGTAGAAAATTAAACTAACAACGTTCAGTAACCCGGCCTTGATCAGGAGAACTTCTCTTGGTCAGGGCCTCTGCTTTTATACCAGCTTATTCGCATAGGCGAATTTGATCAAACCCACCAGGGAGCTCGTTTGCGTCTTCCTAAAGATATTTTTTCTATGAGTTTCGACAGTTCGCTCGCTGATAAACAGTTCTTCTGCGATCATTTTATTGGAGTATTCCTTTGTGATCAGCTTCAATATTTCTCGCTCTCGGTCAGTGAGGAGTTTTACCTCATCAGGTTGGTTAAGGCTGTTGATGAGCACCTGATTGATGTCGTTGCTCATGTATTTTTTTCCTGCCTGCACCGCCAGGATGGCACTCTCTAATTCTTTTTGGGAATCTTTCTTTAGGATATATCCATCCACGCCCTCTTTCAAAATTTCCTTGACCAGATGCTGCTCGTCATACATGCTGAGCACAATAAACTTTAGTCCCGCGTTAGTTTTTTTCACCCTTCTGATTAGGGCCAACCCATCGCCATCCGGCAAATTGTAATCGGTAATCAAAAGATCCGGTTCCAATTTAGAGATTCGATCTTCGGCCTCAGCCATGGTAGTAGCCCTACCCAGCAATTCGAAACTGTCTAAGTCTTCGATCAATCTGGATACGCCATCCAGCATCATCTCATGATCGTCTACAAGAAATACTTTCACTCAATATACATTCAATAACCGTGAATGAAATTAGAGGATATAACGGAGATATAAAATGCCAAAGCGCGAAATCTAGGTCAGAATGTTTCGTCAGAGTTATTGAGAATTAACAGAATACCTACATTTTTGACGTATGTCGAAAAGAGCTTTCCTTTTTTGTTGCTGCTACCTTTGGGGCACTGCTTCTCCTGCACAGGTAGACAGCATTGAGTATTTCTTCGAAAAAGGGAAGGCGTATGCAGAAAGCAATCAACCCGATAGTGTTCGATATATTGAAAGTCAACTTTTTCGCCTTTGCGACAATCCTACCCATTACAATCGCATCATTGACTTTTATGTGCACTCGGGGCATATGTTTGAAAGCCGTGGCGATTTTGAGGTGAGCATTGAGGAATATAGAAAAGGGCGAGAGCTGGCCGTCAAGTACGACGATCCGCTACAGGTCTCCTATATGTTTGTGGAGATTTCGCAGTCCTACAGGATTTTTCATGATTATGAAAAGAGTGTAGAATACTCTAAAATGGGGTACGAAGTAGTCAAAAAAGACAGTGCTAAGTATCCCTATGCCATTATGCGCACGCTGGGTGCCATAGGGTCGGGTTTTACTGAAATGGGGGAGCTGGACAGCGGCCTCTACTATGAAGAACGGGTCATGAGCTTTCTTTCTGTTTTTGACTCTAGTGAGCTAAGAACCCCGATGGTGAATTACGGTCATACCCTAATGGAATCGGGTCGCCTGGAAGAAGCAAGATTCTGGACAGAACAGGGCCTCAGACATTATCTGGCGGATGGAGATGCGTATACCATCGGTAGCATCTATACGAACCTTGCCATGTACGGAAACCGTGCCAACAAACTCCATTACTCGCTCAGGATGTTTGATTCGGCAATTCATTATAGTGAGAAGAGTCGCTACATAGAGACATTTTTCTGGATCTATGAAGAGCGTGCTGAAGTCTATCAAAAATTGGGATGGCACGACAAGGCGCTGGCCGACCTGGAAGCACTGCTCTATATAAAGGATTCTGTTTTTAGGGTACAGAGGGACCTCACCACACAGGAGATGGAGGCTCGTTTCCAGACAGCCGAAAAGGAAAAACAAATTGCCATCCAAAAAGCGACCATCGAAACAAATATCGCCGAGCTCAGATTCAATAGAGCACTGATCGCGGGGTTGGTAATGGGTGTGATCCTCCTGGCCGCGGTTGCCTTCCTGGTACGATACAGAATGCGCCTCAAACAAACTCAGCTGATAGCGGAAGAAAGAAACCTTGCCAAACAGGCGCAAATCAGCGCGGGTATCCAATCTCAGGAAAAGGAGAGAAATCGCTTTGCCAAAGACCTGCACGACAACATGGGCCAGCTCATCTCGGTGATGAACATGTCCATGGACAAGCTAAAATCTTCGTCCGACTTGGACAAAGAAGACCTGGATCAAACCTACGATCAGTGTAGTGAAACCCTGGCGGAAATGTACAAAGAAGTGAAAAACGTCTGCTTTGACCTGATGCCACAGTCATTGAAATCGGGTGGCTTGATAGTAGGACTTCAAGAATTGATCCATCGGATCAATGCCCTAGGCAAAGTAAAAATTGAGTTGATTACGCTGGGTGGGGAAGAGTACTCGGATGACATTGCCCTTTCTCAATATAGAATTGCACAGGAATGGCTCAACAACGTCCTCAAGTACTCCGATGCCACCAACATCACCGTTCAGGCCATTCAGGATGAAGAAGAAATATTACTGATGATCGAGGATGATGGAAAGGGATTCAATACCAATGGCTTGTCTTCAGAGTCAGGTTATGGATGGAAAAATATCCAGTCCCGGGCAGATTTTGTGAAAGGGATCATCGATGTAGACTCACACCCAGAAAGGAGAGGCACTTCATTTACTCTGACCATCTCCAGGAAAAATATTGAATCGGCTATTTAACTTTTTTCAGTACCTGCACCGACCGACTCACTGTATAAACGCTCAACTGAGGCCCTTCTTCAGTTTTGACCGTATGGAATTGAGTGTCTGAATCCAGTCTTGCGTGCCCACCAAATACAGCAGCATCACTATCCAGGATTATGTCAAAAGTCCCGGGTAGATTGGCGATAAACTTGTAATCGGGGATGGATTTATCAGTGCTGAAGTTGAAAATGAAGATGAGGTTATTTCGCTCGAATACAACCACCTTGTTTCCTGCATCCATATTCAACTGCTGAGCAGGGTTGGAATTGAGGAAATCACCTGAGCCGATCACAGATATCATGGCCCGGTCAAAATCATTGAGGTGCTGGTATTTCAAGTCCGGGTTATCCACGAGGCTCCATTGCCTTCGGGCATATTTGTAGCTCCAGTCGTTTCCCTCTCGGGGAAAATCCACCCATTCCGGGTGACCAAATTCATTTCCGATAAAATTGAGATAGCCTTCTCCTCCTAAAGCACCAGTAAATAACCGCAGCATCTTGTGCAACGCCATGCCCCGATCTATGATAATGTTGTCATCATCCTTGGACATGTGCCAGTACATCTCCTTGTCCATCAACCAGAAGGCCAGGGTTTTATCCCCTACCAATGCCTGGTCATGAGACTCTGCATAGGCAATGGTTTTTTCCTTATAACGTCGGTTGGATAGCACATCCCACATCTCGTGGATGTTCCATTCTTCGTCAGATTTGTGTTTTAAAATTTTGATCCAGTAGTCTGGAATTCCCATCCCTAACCGGAAATCAAAGCCAATTCCTCCCTCTGATACCTTTCGGGAAATACCCGGCATGCCACTCATGTCCTCAGCTATTGAGATTGCTCCCGGGTTGATCTCATGGATCAGCTCATTGGCCATCTGTAGGAATACGATCGCATCCCAATCCACCATGTGTTTGAAGTACTTGTCGTAATGATCAAACGAAACATGATCACCATGGTGGTGGTACATCAAAGAAGTAATGCCGTCGAACCGAAACCCATCAAAATGAAACTCCTCCATCCAGTATTTCACATTGGAAAGAAGAAACTGTAGCACTTCATTTTTGCCATAGTTGAAGAGCATAGAATCCCAGCTGGTGTGGTACCCTCTCCCTCCGGCATGGAAATACTGATGATCGGTTCCGTCAAATTCGTTGAGCCCTTCGGCGACATTTTTCACGGCGTGAGAATACACCGCATCCATGATCACCGCCATACCCAGGCCGTGAGCTTTATTGATCAGATATTTTAAATCCTCTGGCGTACCAAACCTTGATGAAGGAGCAAAAAAATTGGATACATGGTAGCCAAACGACCCATAATAGGGATGCTCCTGTATCGCCATCATTTGCAGGCAGTTGTAGCCGTTTTTCTTTATGCGTGGCAGGACATTATCGGCAAACTCCCGATAGGTGCCAACACCTTCCTTCTCCTGGGCCATGCCTACATGACATTCGTAGATAATCGGCGCCCCGATGCCTGCTGTCTCAAAGCCTTTATCTGTCCATTTGAATTTCTTACTTGGGTGCCATACCTGTCCCGAGAAATCATGACTTTCAGGGTCTTGCACGGCTCTCTTGATATAGGCCGGAATGCGATCACGGGTCTGGATCCCTTTCTGTACCTGCACCTTCACCCGATCCTCATGCTTCAGAGGTTGATCTGAGTCATCAGCAATAAATATTCCCCACACACCAAATTCGTCCTGGGTCATCGGATGGCTATCTACATCCCAGCCATTGAAGTCTCCAATCAAAGAAAGACCATCAGCCTCAGGAGCCCACTCACGGTACCACCAGCCTTTTTCTTTTTTGTCGTAGTTGAAGCCCAGATAGGAATCTTCCGATGCAAATTTTTTGAGGGACTTGTAGTTTTTCGTGATGGAATTGAGCCGATCAAGATAAAACTGATGGCGTTGATTGATGTCTGATTCGTACGGATCGAGCCAGGGATCGTCAATAACGAGTTGGAGTCTTTTGGTCATTAGTTTTTACTGAAGAAGCTATCAACAAATTCCATCTTGTTGAAGACTTGAAGATCGTCAATCCCTTCACCTACTCCAATATATTTGACAGGTATTTTGAATTGGTCGGAGATCCCAATTACCACGCCTCCTTTAGCAGTTCCATCCAATTTGGTAATGGCCAAGGCACTCACATCGGTCGCTTTGGTAAACTCCTGTGCCTGAATGAAGGCGTTTTGTCCTGTACTGCCGTCCAATACAAGCAAAATCTCGTGCGGAGCATCAGGAATAAATTTCTTTACGACATTTTTAATCTTAGTCAGCTCGTTCATCAGGTTGACCTTGGTATGCAGACGACCGGCGGTATCAATGATCACCACATTATATCCTTCCTCTTGACCCTGCTTGGCCGCGTCGAACGCCACAGAGGCCGGATCCGTGTTCATGCCATGAGACACAACAGGTACACCCACTCGTTCACCCCAAAGTTTTAGCTGATCCACAGCCGCAGCACGGAAAGTATCCGCTGCCCCAAGCAATACCTTTTTCCCATTGGCCTTCAACTGTGCGGAAAGCTTACCAATGGTGGTGGTTTTTCCCACGCCATTCACGCCGACTACCAGTATCACATAAGGCTTTTTGTCCTCCGGGATCGCGATCTCATTTAGATCTGTGGTATTGTTTTCTTCCAGCAGGCCCGCTATTTCCTCTCTTAGGATCTGGTTAAGCTCTTCCGTGTTCAGATATTTGTCTTTGGCTACACGTTGTTCGATCCGATCAATAATTTTGACGGTAGTATCTACTCCCACGTCTGAGGTGATCAGGATTTCCTCCAGCTCATCGAGTACAGAGTCGTCCACTGTGGATTTACCCGCAACGGCCTTACCAAGCTTATTAAAAAAACTCTCTTTGGACTTTTCAAGCCCCTTGTCCAGCGACTCTTTTTCTTTTTTGGAGAAGATGTTAAATAGGCCCATGGGATAGGAAATGTTTGAGTGAATTAGGTAGCTGTTACCAGTACCGTAAAATAAAAAAAGTCTCCAAATTACTCAGGAGACTTTCTAACAATACTTTTCTAAATCTTACTTGGCAGCAAGAACTTCTTTTACGCGATCTTCAGTCACGATCTCTTCTCTGAAAGAGTAAGCACCGTTCTTAGACTTAACCGCTTTGATCACTTTAGCGTATTTAACGCCGTCTTTTTTCTTCAGGGTTGCAACTACCTTCTTAGCCATGGTTATTTAATTTCTTTGTGAACAGTATATTTCTTCAAGATAGGATTGTATTTCTTCAATTCCATTCTGTCAGGAGTATTTTTCCTGTTTTTGGTAGTGATATATCTGGAGGTGCCAGGCTGACCACTAGTCTTGTGCTCGGTGCACTCCAATATTACTTGTACTCTGTTACCTTTCTTAGCCATCTTTCTATTTGATTATAGTACAACGTTTCCTTTGGCTTTCGCTTTTCTCAGTACAGCAGAGAGACCATTCTTATTGATGGTTTTCAATGCTTTAGAAGAAACTTTCAACGTCACCCACTTATCCTCCTCAGGGATATAAAATCTCTTTTTGAAAAGGTTTGGGTAAAATTTCCTTTTCGTCTTGTTGTTGGCGTGAGAAACATTGTTTCCAGTCCTTGTTCTCTTACCTGTTATATCACAAACTCTTGACATTTCTTTCGTCTTTAAGCCACTTTCAAAAATCGGAGTGCAAATATAGAGACTTTTTTCTGAAAAGAACAGCCACATTTATAAAGTATTCAAATAAATATACTGGAAATATGAGGTACGAATCCTGCATATTTGAAATTCGTATTGATTAACCGTATGCACACCAACCTATCAGACGAATCTAGCCCGATGCTAATCAATGATCAATCCATTAAAAGATGGTTTGATGAACACTATGAGCATTTGGTTTCTTATTCATCCAAGCTCCTCGATGACCCTGATGAAAGAAGGGATGCGGTTCAGTTGGTATTCATCAACCTCTTTGAGAAAAAGTCCCAACTCAAAATTCAGTCCATTAAGGCTTACTTATATAAAGCCGTCCACAATCAGTGTCTTCAAATACTCAGATCGAAAAAAGAAAATACGCCGTTGGAATCAACGGAGGTCTCCTTAGCCAACGATGATTGGATCGAGCAGGCAGAGAGGGAGGCCGAAATCTGGAGGGCCATTGACAATCTACCAGATCGCTGCCGAGAGGTCTTTGTACTCAACCGCTTTGAAGACCACACCAACGACGAAATCGCTAAAAACCTCAACCTCTCTAAGCGAACCGTAGAAACTCAAATCAGCGAAGCGCTCAAGCGACTCAGAAAGGCTCTTCTATTTTTTTTATAAAAATTCCCATTCGGTCTACGTGTTTTAAATTTTTGGTGCATCTCAGGGTAAAACAGATGCAATGAATATAGAAGATGAATTTTTTGATCTAATCGTAGCGGAGCTTTCGGGAGAACCCTCAGAGGAGGGCAAAACCCGACTCAACGAATGGCGAAAAGCTGATCGGGCTAATGAGCAGGCTTACCAGGAATTGGTTCAACTCTGGAAAGACTCAGGAAATATTGCCTATCTGTCGCCGAAAGCCAAGTCTTCGGATTGGCAAACAATCCAAAAGAGAGCCGGGACACCTCAAAAGAAAATTCAATGGATGGCGGCTGCTTCCATTGCCCTGGCATTTCTGGCTTCATGGTTCATCTACAACCTCACGCCAAAATATGAAACCTTTGTTGCGTCCAGCGAATCTATTGAACTCAAGCTCAATGACGGATCAACCGTGTTCCTAAATAAAAACTCTGAACTGCAGATCAACGACGATTTCGGCGCTTCTGAAAGGCAAGTAAAACTCACCGGAGAAGCGTATTTTGATGTAGCGAAAAATGAAGAGATTCCTTTCCTGATAGAATCCGGAGAAAGTAAGGCTACAGTAGTCGGTACGGAATTCAACCTCTTGTCCAACGAAACAGGCACCGAACTAACTGTAACAGAGGGAAAAGTGGAGTTCGGAAGTGAATCAAGAACCTTTTTAGTGGCTGCAGGCCAGAGTGCGTTGCTGTCATCAAACAGCACTCAACCCGCATTTTCCAACCACAACACCAATTCCTTGTCATGGAAAACCGGGATTCTCGCATTTAATCAGGTCATTCTCAGCGAGGTACTGGAAGATCTAAGCAAACACTATGAGGTAAAGTTTAGCTCCAAAGATTCTGAAACAGCCAATCTTCTGTTCACCTCTGAGTTTGATCATGCCGAGCTGACCGAAGTGATCGATGAACTTGAGCTCGTACTCAATCTCAATATTCAGAAGGAAAACAACATTTATATCGTCAACTCCTCCAACTGACCACCTACCCGATGGACCTCAAACAATTACTCACACTAGTTCTTCTGATCTCCAATATTCAGCTTAGTCTGGCTCAGTCAGGCCTGGATCAGGACATGGAACTTCATAAAACAAACTGGCAATTAGGAGAATTGCTTGACACGCTTCAGTCAAAAACCGGCTATACACTTTCTCATGGACAAATTGACAAGGCTCGAAAAATTATCCTTCCATCAACAAACCTGACCCTGAAAGCAATTTTAGACAGAGCCTTTCAGGACGGCCCAAATCAATGTCAGTTGAAGGGTGACAAGCTCTTGATCTACCCCAAGCCTCAACAAAAAGGAAAGAAAAAAGCAACGCTCAGCGGGTATATCATAGATGCGGAAAGTAGCGAAAATTTAATGGGCGCTTTTATCAAAAAGACTGATCCATGGGCAGGCACCACGAGCAATAATTTTGGATTTTTTAGTTTGACCGTTCCGACCGGGCCATGCGAGCTTTCCATCTCCTATGTGGGCTACAGGACCCAAAGCTTCCATCTTAACATCACAAAAGATACCACATTCAACGTGCCGATGACCCTGGATGTCATGGACGAATTAGTTGTTTCTGCTGACAAGGAGCTCCCTATGGTCGAGACGACCCAAATGGGAACCTTCAATCTGAAGTCACAGCAGATCAAACAGCGCCCCGTGATCATGGGTGAAAGTGACGTCTTGAAAACCCTACAACTACTCCCTGGGGTACAAATGGGCAACGAGGCTACCTCAGGCCTGTACGTACGAGGTGGCGGACCGGATCAAAATTTGGTTCTGCTTGACGGTGTACCGGTGTACAATTTGGCCCACCTATTTGGGTTTCTTTCGACTTTCAATACCGACGCGATCAAAGACGTTAAACTCGTCAAAGGGGCCTTTCCTGCACGATATGGTGGGCGACTCTCCTCGATCGTAGATGTCACGCTCAAAGAAGGCAATGCCCAGGAGTTTCATGGATCGGGCAGTCTCGGGCTTGTAGCCAGCAGCCTGACCCTGGAGGGCCCCATCAAAAATGAAAAGACTTCCTTTTTGGTTTCGGCTCGACGAACATTTCTTGATCTCTTCTAATGGCCCTTCTTATTTCCAAAGGAATACACGGCCACTGATGGTGATTCTCGCCACGTCAGAGAGGATCCCGATGCAGGCTACTACTTTTATGACATCAGCGGAAAAATCAACCATCGGTTTTCCGACAAGGACAGGATTTATTTGAGCGGCTATCTCGCCAAGGACAAAGGTCATTATGGTAAAGTGATTGATGAAACTGCCGATGACTACTCCAGTCACCTCAACAATCAAACTGATATAAACTGGCGAAGTGCCATCGCTGCTTTCCGCTGGAACCACGTGATCAACAAGAAGTTTTTCTCGAACGTGATCCTCTCCTACTCCAACTACAATTTCAAATCTTCAAATTACGACCATACCATATTAAGAAGCGCGCGGGATACACTGACATCCTACACGAGCTATTACACCAATTCGAAGATCACGGATTGGTCGGCGAAAGTGGATTTTGATTTGTTTCCCAACCCCAAACACTACATTCGTTTTGGCTTGAATGCTATCGCTCACTCCTTTGCGCCCAATACTGTGGCCGTGCGAGAATCCAGTGAGTCTGACTCCAGGGTCATTTCTGAATTAATCAAAGGTGAGGAATACACCGCCTATATAGAGGATGAGATTGAGCTGCTCCAGCCCGTAAAACTCAATCTGGGTGTTCATGCCTCGGCATTTGTCGTCAACGGCACAACGTACACCTCTGTTCAGCCCAGGGTTTCCTCCAGATTCAAGGTGAATGGCCAATTATCCATTAAGGCGTCCTATAGCGAAATGACACAATACCTGCACCTGCTGACCCAGCCGTCTATTGGTCTACCGACGGATTTTTGGGTGCCCGCTACTGAAAATGTAGCACCACAAAACTCGCAGCAAGTGTCCCTGGGCGGATTCTATTTTGACGCTATGAAAAACCTTGAATTCAGTGTAGAAGGGTATTACAAAACCATGGACAATCTGATCGAGTACGTTCAGGGGACGTCTTTCCTCGATCAAAGTACGGGCTGGCAGGAGAAAGTCACCGACGGGATAGGTGAGAGCTACGGAGCTGAGTTTTTCGTTAAGAAGAACTTTGGAAAGACAGACGGATGGATCGGCTACACGCTATCCTGGAGCAACCGCACCTTTGAAGAACTAAATTTTGGCAATCCTTTTCCCTACAAATTTGACCGCAGGCATGATGTAAAAATCGTATTGAATCATCAACTCAACCAAAAGGTATTCTTCTCGGCCAATTGGGTTTTCGCCAGTGGAAATGCCATTACGCTTCCACAAGCCAGCTATCACTATCCAGAGGGACCCATAATGGACGCTCCAGGAAATACCGCCCTGTACTACACAGGTAAGAATGAATACAGGATGCGGCCCTATCATCGTCTGGACGTAAGTGTCCGTTTCTACAAAAAAAAGAAATGGGGTGAGCGCAATTGGGTGGTGAGTATCTACAACGCCTACAACCGCCTCAATCCTTTTTACATCCGGCAGGAGAGCCCTATTAACTGGGAACTATTCCACAGCGACCCCTATCGGTTCAAGGAAATAGTACTTTTCCCGATTATGCCCTCTGTGAGCTACCAATTTAACTTTTAAACCATGATCCGATTGCTGATTATCTTATTTACAATATCCGTCACGCTCCTTGGCTGTGAGGTCACCAGCGATATTATTCTCGATAGGTTGCCCGAAATGGTAGTGGTTGAAACGAGAATAGACTCAGATAGTATTATCAGTGTCGAGCTCTACCACACGGTATTCATCCAGGACGACACACCCATAGGAGAGAATCAGAGTGTTCCGGGACCGCTGTCCGGAGCGAGGGTGGATCTCTTTAAGGACGGACAGTTTTTGGAGACTCTTGTATCCACTTTTGACCCGCCAAATGTTTACCATTCCCCATCACAGACCATAGCTGAGACTGGTAGTGAATATAGAATCGAGATAAACTCTGAGGACTACCCAAAGGCCGAGGCTACAGCCAGTCCCATGCCCGATGTTGAGATCGCTGATCTATTCTTTAGCGAAAATCCGGAGCCCATTGGCGAAACCAACTATTTTACCTCATCCGGCTATCGTGGTTGGATAGAGCTCGACGATGACCCAGAGGAAGACAACTACTATGTTTTTGACATTATTATGCCGAGCTACGAAACGTATATACAAGACAATGGGGATACAGTCTTTAATGAGCACAACTTTCGGCATCCTATCTCTCCCATGAACGACAACCTCAACCTGGACATACTCAATGAAACCGGAAGGAGGCAATTTTATAACGAACTCTATGTAAGCGATGAATACTTCGACTCGGAGACGATAAGGATCGAGTTTTATACCGCTCTCAATGTCGCCGATGAGATCAAAAGGATAACTGATCCAAACGATGAATTTCCTGACAATGAGGTGCCTTTACATTATAATGACCTGGTGCTGAGATTAAGGCATATCTCTGAAGATCACTATAATTATGTACGGAGTGTGGAATATCAAAAGGCCATTCGTGATGATCCTTTTGCAGAGCCGTTTTTTATTGAAAGTGCCGTAAAGGGCGGAACTGGGATATTTTCCATCTATGGTCAGACGACCATTGAGTATCGCTCAGATAGAGATTGAGTTTTAGACTTTTTTGGCTCGATAGCCTTCTTTTTCAAGAATCTGAACCACCTTCTCCCGAAAATCACCCTGGATCAGGATTTCACCGTCTTTGGCATTCCCTCCTACGCCGCATTTGGATTTCACCAGTTTGCCCAGATCTTTTAAATCATCGGCAGTTCCAACAAAACCCGTCACGAGCGTTACCTGCTTACCTCCACGGTTTTTCTTGTCAAGCATCACTTTTAGGTTTTGCTCACCTGGCTCCAGGGTTTCTTCTTCAAATTCGGACTCCTCGGTATAGTCGTAGTTGTCATTTGTGGAGTAGACAACCCCGATCCTATTCTTGAATTTATTCTTCTTTGACATGCAGCAAAGATCGGCTATTGACCGAACAAAAAAAATCCCGCCCCGATGAATCGGGACGGGTTATTTCCTCAATTGAGGATTCTACTTAACTCTTATCAATTTGGGTTAAGCAGGATCATAATTGACCTTTACTTGAGATGATTTTGTCTTGCAACCACATGGTGTTGGCATTTGGATCTCCTTGTTTCACCATATCAGCACTTTTCAGGTAATAGCTAATTGCCTCTTTGTGCAGGTTGTTCTTAGCATAGTAGTCTCCAAATACCTCCATATTGTATGCATCCTTTTTTATTGAGATTGACTGCTCGATCCATTCTTTTGCAGTAGCCAATGCCACATCCTTTCGAATTAGATAATCGGCCTGCTTGGCCAAGAGCATCCAGTCATCAGGTGAACCGTTTTCTACTGCTTCGGTGGCTTTAGCCACAGCCTTTTCTTTAGTGCCCGCCTGAGAAGTGAATGATACTACTACCAATGCCAATGCAAGGAAAAATACTTTTGATGTTGAGTTTTTCATGATTCTAAATTTTTAAAGTTTTGACATCATGCCTTTGACTAAAGGCGTGCCAAAAAACTCAACTATCTGATTTTCTGTGCTTTATAATTTTTCTACAAAACAGGAAAATATAAACCGTACACTTTTTCGCACGATAGCGGACAAAAACGAAAACCTCAAATAGTTTTACCGCCTATCACTTTTTTTATAAAAAAAGTCCGAGACCGAATAAAACGACAAAAAGCAGGGTGCTCAATGCCAGCTGTTTGAGGTGGGGATCCAGGTCACTGGCCCTGAGTTTGGTTTTCACCGAATTGAAATGCTTGATCAACAAAAAGGCAGTGATCAGAAACAGGAATTGCCAATAGCTTTGGAAATTCAGGGCAGAAAAAGAAACCGCACCGATAATAGGAAGCGCCAGAAGCAGTCCGTGGTATTTTACTGCGGCCTTGCGTCCAATGCGCACGGGGATCGATCTCTTTCCCGCCGCTCGGTCAGACTCAATATCACGGATGTTGTTCACGTTCAACACCCCGGTAGCCAGCAACCCGCAACTGATGGCAGGCAATATCAAATCCCATCCGAAATCTTTTGTTTGCAAAAAGTTGGAACCCACAACACCAACCAGGCCAAAAAATATGAATACAGACAAATCACCCAATCCCTCATAGCCGTAAGGGTTCTTGCCGGCAGTGTAAGTAATAGCGGCATAGATGGAAGCCATGCCCATTCCCAGAAATATCATCACCCACATCCACTGGTTGGGGAAGGCCAAAAACAACAGGCTCAGCCCAGATGCAAAGCACAGTACTACAAACAAATACATGGCGTTTTTCATTTGACCAGAGGATATTTCCCCGGACTGCACTGCACGCTTGGGGCCTTGCCGATCCGCACTGTCAGCACCATGAATCGAGTCACCATAGTCATTGGCCAGATTGGACAATATCTGCAGAAAAATCGTGGTGAGAATTGTCAGAATACAAATCGCCCAATCAAACGCTCCCTGCCAGGCGGCAAGAAAGTTGCCCATCAAAATGCTCGACAAGGCCAGCGGCAAAGTCCTGAGTCTAAAGGCGGATATCCATTTTTTCATTCAACTATTCATTAACCTGTCATTTCGACCAAAGGGAGAAATCTCATTGGCTATACTAAGATTTCTCGTTACACTCGAAATGACAAAAGGGTCTACATTCTCTCGGGAACCTTAATACCCAAAAGGCCCATTCCATATCGAATGTTTCGTGCTACCTGAGAGGACAACGCCACTCTAAACTGAATTTCCTCTTGATTATCTATTCCGAAAATCTGCTTCTCAGCATAAAACTTATTGTATTCTTTGGCAAGGTCGTACACGTACTGAGCGACGATCGATGGATTGTAATCGTTAGCGGCTTGCTGGATTTTGTGCCGAATGTCTGAAAGTTGATATACCAAATCAGACTCCAATTGATCTACGGTTAGGCTTTCGTTGACCTGATCATATTTCACGCCCAGCTCGTCTGCTCTTCTCAGTATCGCTGAAATCCTCGCATGCGTATATTGAATGAACGGCCCTGTATTTCCATGAAATTCTATCGACTCCTTCGGGTCAAAAAGCATGCGCTTCTTTGGGTCAACTTTGAGAAGGAAATATTTCAATGCCCCCAATCCTAAAATATCATAAAGCTCCTTGGCTTGTTCCTCGCTAAACCCTTCGATCTTGCCGAGTTCTCGCGTATGCTCCTCAGCCGTTTCGATCATTTCGTTCATTAAATCATCGGCATCTACGACCGTTCCCTCACGAGATTTCATTTTACCCGAGGGCAAGTCCACCATCCCATACGATAGGTGATAGCATTCTGTAGCCCATTCATAGCCCAGCTTTTGTAAGATCAAAAACAACACCTTGAAGTGGTAGTCCTGCTCGTTGCCTACGGTGTAGATCAGCTTTTCCAGACCCGGAAATTCTTTGAATCGCTGGATCGCCGTACCAATATCCTGCGTGATGTAGACCGCTGTGCCATCTGCTCGCTGAACGATCTTTTCATCTAAGCCCTCATCCGTCAGGTCAATCCAAACTGAGCCGTCTTCTTTTTCAAAAAACTTGCCCGCTTTCAATCCCTCCTGTACCTGGTCCTTGCCTAGTAGGTAGGTGTCAGACTCATAGTATAGTTTATCGAAAGTCACACCCATTTGCTCATAGGTCGCATCAAAGCCGTCGTACACCCAGCCGTTCATTTTTTGCCAGAGGGTATAGGTTTCTTCGTCTTTGGCTTCCCACTTTCTTAGGAGGTCCTGCGCTTCGAGTAATATTGGAGCCATTTTTTCTGCTTCCTCTTTAGCAGTTCCTTTTGAAACCAAATCCTCGATCTCAGCCTTGTAAGCCTTGTCAAACTCGACATAGTATTTTCCTACCAGCTTGTCACCTTTCAATCCGCTGGACTCAGGGGTTTCGCCATTTCCAAACTTGAGCCAGGCCACCATGGATTTGCAGATGTGGATTCCACGGTCGTTGATGATCTGTACTTTCTTGACATCAAAGCCCAATGCATCGTAGATCTTGGACATGGAGTAGCCCAAGAAGATATTTCTTAGATGACCCAAGTGAAGGGGCTTGTTGGTGTTGGGCGAAGAGTACTCCACCATGATGCTGCGACCATTAGATTCCGGTGATTCAAGGTTTCCTGAAATCAATTCATTGAGCAACTTCACCCAGATGGATGGGTCGATCTCTAGATTAAGGAATCCCTTGACAACATTGTATTCAGAAACAGCGCTACAATTCTTCTTTAGGTAGTCCCCTAAATCCTGTCCGGTCTGCTCCGGGTTTTTCTTGGAGATTCTACCATATGGAAAGGTCACAAAAGTGTAGGTACCGGCAAACTCCTTACGAGTAGGCTGAAGCGCCAGCCTTTCAAGGCTTTCTTCATGATCATACAGACTTTTCAGTCCTTCGGCTATACCTTTTTGAATCTCTAATGCAATGTCCATTTCTCTTTCTGAAAGTTCAGGGTGCGAAGTTCAGGAATTGAGGTGATAGTTCAAATAGTAACAATCAAACCTTCAAGGTTTTCTTCTAGCCGTACAGAAACCTTGAAGGTTTACAATCGAGGTAAAAACACCTCCGCCATCATACAGCGGGCACTTCCTCCGCCTAAAGCTTCGATGGTATCCAATGGACTGGAAATAATATGGTCGTTAAATTTTTGGAGGTCTCCTATTTGTTCTTCATTGAGGGATTTGGCTGCCTGCTCTGACATGACGAGTACGGTTTCTCCATTTTTATTTTTCACTTGGAGCATATTGCCGGCAAACTTCCCCATCTGACTTTCTGAGATTTCGATAATCTGCTTTCCGGATGTGGTCAAGGAGAGGATTACCTCATTCTTCTCCGCTTCATCATCTATTGAACCCATACAGACCACACAAAATTGATCCCCCATCGCCATCATCACATTGGTGTGATAGACAGGAGCTCGCTTGACATCCACTGTTTGATTGGAATGAAATGTGACCACTTCATACCCCAGTTTCTCCTTGAAATCTTCAATTACATCTTGATGGGTTCGATCGGATAAAGCTGCATATGCGATCCTATTTTCTCTATCCAACACCAAGCTCCCCGTGCCTTCCAGAAACTTATTCTCCTTTTCCCAGGGAGTGAAATCAATTCGTTTGTCCACCGATAAGCCTTGAAGCTCTAGATATTCGATGATGTCTTCTCTTCTTTCAAAGCGTCGGTTCTCCGCAAACATCGGATAGAGGGCCACGGCCCCTTCCGCATGAAAGGATATCCAGTTGTTGGGAAAAATCGAGTCAGGTGTGTCATGCTCGTCATTATCCAGCATAACGATTACCTCAACCCCTGCCTGTCGGAGCTTATCTACAAAATTTTCAAATTCCACCAAGGCCTTATGCTGGGCTTCTTCAGATGTAATTTTCTGTTCGTTTTGATAAAAGTTGTTAATCGCCGTTTGCTCGTTGCCACGAAAATGCAAAGGCTTAATCATCAATAAGGTGTCGGTCAAGTATTCACTCATCTTCTTCTTTTTAAAGGTAGAGTCGAACACCGAAATAGTCCACCCATTTTGCATACTTCTCGGTACGACACTTTCTCAACAGTAAAACCCCGCTGCATCAACCATTGGTTCAGTCGCTCAAAATGCGGATCACTCACAACCACATCTTTGTCGATGGAAAAAACATTTGAGTTCATATCATACATTTCATCAGCGCTGATCTGAAAACAGTTTTCCTCACCAAAATGATCCAAAATCAATTGAAAGTCTTCACCCTTCTTAAAGCCCGACTCACAGATAATACAAAGGTTTTCGCCCAGGGGCTGAAAACAACAATCCAGGTGCAGGGCATTGCTGCGAGGTTCTGTATCCGATTTGACCAATTCGAAAGCAAAAAGTTTAAAATCCGGAAACGTTTCTCTCAAGAAGTCCACCCCGGCCCTATTCGTCCGGCTCACATAGTACTCGTCAAAATCCTCCTTTTCAGAATATCCAACATAAATGCGATTCTTCCAGACGATCACATCCCCACCTTCTGCCCGTACTCCCTGAGGCATCCGAACCACCCGATCGGATGGCATTTGGCCTACCAGTGACTCGATCCCTTCTTTTTCGTGCTCCCGGTCGGAAATTATATTCGGAAAAACGAACCTGTCGCCTATGACAAATCCTATGTCCCGGGTATAGACCTGGTTGGTGTCTTTTAGCAAATCAGGCCTATAAATTTTCACCCCATATTTTTCGAGCACCTCACGAAAGGACTCCATTTCCAGAACTAAATCCAGCTCATTAGGATATATCCCCTTTTGGATACTCTCTTTGGAGCGGGCGTCATAGGCCTGCTCATAGGTGGGAGTACCTCCCAGGCTCTCAGCGGTGCCTAGCACGACCGATTCCAATCTGGACGATTCGTCTGCTACAAATACTTCAATCATCATTTTTAGGTTACCATAAAATTAACCCGAAATTAGAGATTCAATGTCATGGTTTTATCACCTAAAAATTATGCTCATATTTTGTTTTTTTGATCATATTTGTCGGCCAATTTTTTGAAATGCATTAAATAACATGAGAAAGTACGCTGATCTGATTGACCAAACCTTTTATTTCCCTACAGAAGAGTTCAAGGTAGAAAACGATCAGTTATTCTTTAATGAAATAGATCTCATGTCCCTCATCAAAAAATATGGGACTCCCTTCAAGCTCACCTATCTTCCGAAAATTTCAGAGCGTATCAAGTCTGCTAAGAAGTTTTTTGAAGATGCGATCAAAAAACACAACTACAAGGGCAAGTACAATTACGCCTATTGCACCAAGTCGTCGCACTTCCAGTTTGTACTGGAGGAAGTTCTGAAAAACGACAGCCACATCGAGACTTCTTCCGGATATGACATAGCCATTGTAGAAAACCTGTACAAGAACAACAAGATTTCAAAGGACACCTACATCCTCTGCAACGGCTTCAAGAGGGACTTTTACATGCAGAAAATCTCCGGTCTGTTAAACCAAGGTTATAAGAATTGCATTCCTCTACTGGATCATATGACCGAGCTGGACTACTATCTGGAACATGTCCAGGGTGAGTTTCAAATGGGCATCAGGGTAGCCTCGGACGAGGAACCCAATTTTGCCTTCTATACCTCCAGGCTTGGAGTCCGATACAATGACATTACTCCTTTTTACAACGAGAAGATAAAAGCGAACCCAAAGGCGAAGCTGAAGATGCTTCACTTCTTTATCAATACAGGCATCAAGGACACGGCGTACTACTGGAGTGAGCTCAGTCGGTTTATCTTCAAATACTGCGAACTCAAAAAGATTTGTCCGGACCTGGACTCTATCGATATAGGCGGTGGGTTTCCAATAAAAAACTCTTTGCACTTTGAATATGACTACCAGTACATGGCCGAACAGATCGTGGAAAACGTCAAGTGGATCTGTGGTAAAAACCATGTTGAAGTGCCTAATATCTTTACCGAATTTGGCAGTTATACCGTCGGGGAAAGCGGCGCTACGATTTATTCTATTTTGGATCAAAAGCTTCAAAACGACAAGGAGCTATGGTACATGATGGATGGTTCTTTCATTACGCACATGCCAGATGTCTGGGGATTGAACACCAAGTTCATCATGCTACCGATAAACCTTTGGAAAAACCCTTACCACAAAGTCAACATCGGAGGCCTTACCTGTGACAGCATGGACTACTACGACTCGGAGGCCCATATTGGGGAAGTGTTCCTTCCTGTGATCGAAGAAAAGGAAAAAATGTACTTTGGATTCTTCCACACCGGTGCCTACCAGGAATCTCTTGGTGGCTATGGCGGCATCCAGCATTGTCTGATCCCTGCCCCGCAGCACATCGTCGTGGAAAAAGACGAAAATGGAAATATGACGGATAGAGTCTTCGCCAGCGAGCAAAGCAGTGAAAAGATGCTTGAATTGCTCGGATATCACTAAAAGGCTATCAATTTTCAACATTTTAATTGATTTATTAACAATCCATTTTCATCACAAAGTGGAATGCTATTAATTAGTAAAATCTAAAAGAACCAGTGTGAGCGATAGTCTAGTAATTATACCGACGTACAACGAGAAAGAAAATGTTGAAGACATTATTAGGGCAGTTTTCAACCTGGAGGTTGAGTTCGATATTCTTATTGTAGATGACGGCTCGCCCGACGGCACAGCCGGCATCGTCAAGAGTCTGCAGGATGAGTTTCAGAACCTTCACTTGCTGGAAAGGAAAGGAAAGCTTGGCTTGGGAACGGCCTACATAGAAGGCTTCAGCATTGCCATTGAAAAAGGCTTTGATTACGTTTTTGAGATGGATGCCGATTTCTCACACAATCCCGAGGATTTGATTGCACTCAAAGAAGCCTGCCAAAATGGAAATGATGTCGCCATTGGGTCGAGATACATCTCGGGAGTCAATGTTATCAACTGGCCGATGGATCGGGTGCTGATGTCGTACTGCGCCAGTATTTATGTGCAGTTCATCACGGGCATACCGATAAAGGACACCACGGCAGGATTTAAATGCTACCGAAGGGAGGTCTTGGAAACCATCGGCCCTGAAAACGTTCATTTCGTTGGTTATGCCTTCCAGATAGAAATGAAGTTCCTGGCCTGGAAATATGGCTTCAAAATCAAGGAGGTACCAATCGTCTTCACCGACCGCACCAAGGGTCAATCCAAAATGTCCAGAGGCATTTTCAAAGAGGCGGTATTTGGCGTTATACAAATGAAAGTCAAAAGCCTTTTCAGAAAATACATTCCTGCTTAAGATCATCTAATTTCCTGATTAAGTTATCTATGAATTCTATCGTTTGAAGCGAACGGAGGCATACATATTGCGTTATTTTGTATGAACAAAACGATGACAACATGGATAACAAATTGATAATCGATAAACTAAACGGCCTACTCGCCGACTACCAGATATTTTACCAAAACCTTAGAGGATTTCACTGGAACATCCAGGGCCGAAATTTCTTTGAATTGCACGCCAAGTTTGAGGAATTGTACAATGACGCTGCCACCAAGATTGATGAGGTAGCAGAAAGGATTCTGACGATCAATGGAAGGCCTCTACATAGTTTCCAGGCATATCTCGACGAATCGGAAATCGATCCCGTAAAGGATGTGTCTGATGATGTCACTTCAGTGAAAACATTGGTGGCTAACCTCGAGAAAATCGTAGCGAAACAAAAAGAGATCAAGGACATAGCCGGAGATGCCAATGACGGTGGCACAGAAGACCAAATGTCGGCTTTCATCGAGGAGCAAGAAAAAACACTGTGGATGTATAGGGCCTGGTTGAAATAACCAGGTTCTAAATTTTCAGTTTTTCTAGTTTAGACAGAAACTGCTTTCCCTTTTGGTAACCGACTATTAGGGAATGGTCATTTAAATTTGGAGAGAATACAATCATGGTAGGCAACCCTTCTATGCCATATGCCTTTGCCAATTGCTTTGACGTGTATTCTTTTCCATCAAATATAAAAGTGTCCTTGCTGTCGAAATTTAACTTTACCGAGTAGTAATCATTGTTGAGTAACGAAACAACCTTCTCATCCTTAAAGGTCGTCTTCTCCATTTTTTTACACCAGCCACACCAGTCCGCTGTGAACTCCACAAAAATCGGCCGTGGATCCTCCAAACTCAGAGCTTGCACCCCTTCGATATGGTGCCACTTCACCCTTTGATCAGTCTGTGCCACAGAAGTGACCACAGTGAATAGTGTGAAAATCAGGATTAAGAATTTCATGTATTGGAGCGTTTTAGCTAAGGGGTTACCGAGGTTGTATTGAAATGAAACGACAATTGCGGAAAAAGAATTCATAAAATTGAATTTTATTATTCGATTCACGGTTTTCTTTTCATGCTCAAACCAAGCCTTTTCTTTTTTCTATTCATTTCGTACATCTATGTGCAAGCCCAATCATGCTGCTCTGGAGGAGCGCCTTTGAGTAGCAGTCTGGGCCTTCCTACTGCTGAGCAAAATACATTTCAGATCTATCTGGGCTATGATGTGAACCTCTTAAATACCTTAAAAGATGGTACTGATAAGCTTGATGATGACAGCCGTAGAAGGACTACTCACACGGCTATAATCCAACTGGGCTACACTTTTACCAAAAAAATTTCCTTCGATTTTCTAATCCCATACGTCCGACAGGAGCGAGAAATCACCCCCATGGACAGGCCTTCCTCTTTAGATTATTCGCAAGGAATGGGCGATGTGGTTCTGCTTGGCAAGTTCCTACTCATTCCAAACTACCAAATTGGATTGGGTTTGAAGTTTCCTACGGGTTCGACCTCCGAGAAAAATTCGCACGGAATCACACTCAATGCAGACATGCAACCCGGTTCCGGTTCTTGGGACATGATCTATTGGTTTATTGGCGGTCAGACTTTGAATGCGAGGCCCTCGGCAAACCTCAGCCTATTGGCCACTTTCCGAGCTACAGGAGAAAACCCTGAATACTTTGGTAGTCAGATATATGATTTTGGAAACGAGACACAAAGCATTCTTACCTATGCCGATCAGGTATTATTGGGCAGCCTGATTTTGAATCCTTCAATGGGTTTAAAATTCAGACATGTAAATGAGGATAAAAATGATGGAATCATCGTTCCTGGTACAGGCGGAACCTGGCTGTTCGTTAGACCAGGTTTGGCGGTACCCATGGGGACACATACCGAAATACAATCAACCTTAGAATTACCCCTTTTTGCCCATGTGGTGGGGACACAGGTGACACCTACTGTAAGATTCAACATAGCCGTCCTTTTTAGTTTGACACCAAATAAAACTGTCAAAGTATGAACTTCTTAAAACCATTTTGTGCAGCACTATTGATAGCTATTCTACATGCTTGTGATAGCGGAACTGAACCCTTGACATCTGGATCGAACCGGGACAACATCTGGCTGATACCAACTGGTGAGGTGAGAGATGGTGGACCTGGGAAAGATGGTATTCCAGCACTACTGAACCCAAAAACCGTACTCCCCTCAGAGGCTTCATACCTCAGTGATGATGACCTTGTCATAGGATATGCCAATAAAGGAGAAGCTAAAGCCTATCCCCACAAAATCCTGGACTGGCACGAAATCATTAATGATCGTGTCGGGTCTACGGAAATTGCCATTACCTATTGTCCCTTGACCGGTACTGGTGTCGGTTGGAGCCGTGAGCACAACCGAAGCATCACCACATTTGGTGTATCGGGCCTGCTATATAACACTAATTTGATTCCCTACGATAGGGCCACTAATAGTAATTGGACACAGATAGGACTCACCTGTGTAAATGGAGAAAGAGCAGGGGAGGAAATTGGAACCTTTCCAGTAGTCGAAACGACCTGGGGCGTATGGAAGAAGATGTTCCCAAATACTGAAGTAGTTTCTGATGACACAGGCTATTCGCGAAACTATGAGAACTACCCCTATGGCCACTATCGAGAGGAGGATGGACTATTATTTTCTGTGGCCATCAATGATACTCGGCTCCCTCAAAAAGAACGCGTGCATGCGATTATCATTGAGGATATGGTGAAGATATACCAACTGCCGTATTTCATTCCTAATCCTATTTACATTGATGAAATAGATGGAAATCAAATTGTCATTGCTGGAAATGCGGCACAGAAGTTTGCCGTATCGTTTGAAAATAAACAAATCGACGGAGAGTGGTTGGAATTCTTTGTACCAAGTGGTTACACTACAGCAGAGGGTTATAAGTTTCCGGTGCTCATGGTAGATCAATTTGGAAACGGATACAACGTATTTGGAGAAGTCATCGCCGGGCCAAATATGGGTGAATCACTGACTCCTACAAAATCATTTATGGGTTATTCGTTTTCATTTGCCTCGTTTTATCCTGTTCCTGAAATCTACGAACCCTAAGTGCCGTAGAAATTAGTTCCGCTTAACCAAGCAATTTATCTTTGAGCATATTAATTTAACCACCCTAACCCCAACAAGCCCATGTATATAAACCTGTCCGGACTCAATGTACTCGTCACCGGAGCCAGCCGTGGCATCGGCAAGGCCATCGCCTCTAAACTAGCCGAGGCGGGTGCCACCATCGCCGTCCATTACAACACCAATGCCCGGGAAGCAGAAAATCTTGCGGGCGTCCTAGGCAACGAATCAAAGAGCTTTCAGGCTGACCTGTCCAAGCCCGATGAAGCCGCCAACCTGTTTGACCGAGTCATACTGGAAATGGGTAGTATTGAAATACTCATCAACAATGCCGGGGTGGCCCTGGCGTCTGACATCAATGCCAAAGAGGGGGACTGGATGAAAACATGGAACAAGACCATTCAGGTCAACCTGAGTTCTGCAGGGGTTCTTTGTAAAAAGATCATAGAGCATTTCCTGAAAAGGAACACCACTGGCCGAATCATCAACATCACCTCCAGTGCGGCCTTCCAGGGTGATACGGCAGAGTACATGGCCTACGCTGCATCTAAGGCTGGATTGGTTTCATTAACCAAAAGTATCGCGCAGGCCTACGGAAAAAAAGGCATCAAGGCCTTCAGTCTTGCACCCGGTATCGTGAGAACTGACATGGCTAAATCGGTGATTGAGAAGAAAGGAACCGAAAAAGCGACTGGTGACATTTCGCTCGAGCGAATGACCGAACCTAAGGACATAGCCCCAATGGTCGTATTCCTGGCCAGTGGAATGGCCGACCATGCCACAGGCAGCACCATCGATCTGAATGCGGCGAGTTACGTGCACTAACCCACCCCGACAAAAAGCAAACAGAAAAAGCAGCTCCAGAATCATAAATACATAAAAGAACAGATCGTTCCCGAAGTACTTTATGTACTTGTGCCAGAAGTCCATCATTTGATCTATCCTGCTCACAAACATTGTCCAGAATTAAGAGCATCAGGATAATAATTGTTACAAGAAAATTTCAAACGTATGCAACCCAATTAAATGAGCATCGTTATTATTGTACATACAATTATTGTATTAACAATGATAAAGAAGCATTACTATCCGGCCATATTCGCCATTATCAAAACGGGACACTGGATCACAGATCAAGTGTCAATTGAGCTAAAGGAATTTGACACGACCGAGCCACAGTTCAATGTGCTGCGGATCTTGAAGGGACGTAAAGGCGAACCGATCACTGTAGCTGAGATCCAAGAGCAAATGGTACAACGCACCAGCAATGTCACACGAATCATAGACAGACTCCTGATCAAAGGATTCGTCAACCGTAAGGAATGCTCGACCAACCGAAGGAAAATGGATATAACCCTGACGGAAACCGGCGCCGCCTTCCTTGAAAAACTCAATGAAAAGGTGGCACAAATGCACGAGCCTATGACCGATAACCTGACCGATGAAGAGCTTAAAACATTAACAGAATTAATTACAAAACTTAAGAAAGGAGTAGAATCATGAAAAAGGTAATCGCCTTTGGCGCAAGCAACAGCAAGCTATCCATCAATCAGCAGTTCGCCCATTGGGCAGCCAATCAACTTGACGATGTAGAGGTGGAAGTTTTGGATTTAAATCAATTCGAAATGCCTATCTACAGTATAGACAGGGAGAATGAAACGGGCATTCCGCAAAAGGCCATGGACTTCAAAGCGAAAATCAATGAAGCAGATGCGCTCGTTATCTCTTTCGCGGAGCACAATGGCAGCTACACCGCCGCCTTCAAAAACGTAAGTGACTGGGTGTCAAGAGTCGAACGTGGCACATGGGGCAACAAGCCTACACTGCTGCTGTCTACTTCACCCGGTCCAAGAGGAGGATTGAGCACTTTGGAATCTGCAACTACCGCCTTGCCCTACCAGGGAGCACATGTGGCAGGAAGTTTCGCACTTCCCTCATTCGGACAAAAATTCAGTGAAAACGAGGGTATCGTTGACACTGAGCTCAAACAAAAATTCAACGAACAATTAAACAACTTAAAGGAGGTACTCAATGGAACGCAAGTTGAAACGGCTGCAGCCGGGGCATAACGGATTTCAGTTTATCCTGGAGCAAAAAGTCAGGGAAGAGCTTAGCCCAATCGTCTTTTTCGATGCAGGGATTCTCAATCAGAATGGAAATGGAATGAGGTTCGGAATGCATCCTCACTCCGGTATCGGCATCATCACCAACTACGCCGGAGCAGATTTGGTGCATGATGATACTGGTGAGAATGCCAATGTCTTACCCGACGGTGGACTACAATGGATTCAGGCCGGCAGTGGCATCTGGCATGCTGAGGAATATCGCAAAAAAGAAAATACCGAGGATCCATGGGAGTTGACGATCCATCAGCTGTGGTTGCAACTGCCACCGGAATTGGAAGAAACAGAACCTGAATACCAAAATCTACAACCAGAAGATGCCGTGCAGGTAGACAATGTCAAAGTTGTGGCGGGCAGTTATAAAGGGGTGAGCTCAAAGCTGAACACTCCTTACAGCCTCACTTATCTGGATGTGAGTTTGAAGGCAGGCGAAACATTCGAATTTGAAACGCCACTGAGGCAAACCAGGGGTTTTGTTTTCCCTCGCAAAGGAAAAGTAGAACTAGGAGGCAATTCTGTTCCTCTTGCAAACATTGGAATCCTGGAGGAAAACGAAGGAACCATTAAAATCGAGGCTTTGGAAGATTCATTGTTGATTTTGGTGACTGTCGAGCCTCAGCAATACCCGATCGTGACAGGAGGCGGGTCGATACACACCAACAGAGATTCACTGGTTAGGAGTCAGGAGAAGATTCAGAAGATCGGGCGAGAAAAGGCAGTATTTTAATCCATCCAATCATCGTACAAAGGTAGAAGCTAATGTGAGCTTCTACCGATTTACCCATAAGTTGTGCATCTTAGCAAGATGTCGGCAGGAGATATTCTTTTGATTGTGTCAAGTGGGTTGGGAGTGGTCCATGGACTGTTCCTGGCCGCGTTTCTCTGGATTTATGAAAAAGGAAAGAAACTATCCAATCACATACTCAGCCTGCTCCTTCTCATCCTCTCCTTTCGGGTAGGCAAGTCCGTCCTTCTGGAGTTTACCGAAAACCTGGATGTAAAAATCATCTTCACCGGTCTGGCAACACTCATGTCCATAGGGCCTCTGTTTTGGCTTTACGTCCGATCACAAACGAATGAACAATTTCACTTCAGCACAAAATACCTGATTCATTTTGCACCCACCCTCTTGGGAATTGGGTTTGGGATTTGGATCGACGAGGCTTCAATGAATACCATCCCCCTTCCCTTTTTCGCTGCACTTTTTCTTTCTTACTACAGTCAGTATCTGACCTACCTGATCTTGAGCTATCGCAATATCACAAGGAATCAAAGCACCATAGACCCACAAGTTACCCGCTGGCTCAAGCTGCTCTTTTGGGGACTGCTTATGATTTGGGTAGTGTATGTCCTGAATCTATTTGATGAGTTTGTGCCGTATGTCCTTGGCCCGATACTCTACACTTTGGTGGCATATGGGATCACATTTATTGCCATAAAAAAGGGATACCTTAACTCAAACAGACCCAAGTATAAAACGACCTCTATATCGGATGATCAGATCAACCAATTGTTTACCAAAGTCTCGAAACTGGTGATTGACGAAAAAGGGTACAGAAACACCGATTTGACATTGAAATCTCTCAGCCAGGATCTCAACGTCAGCACCCAGGCCCTGTCCATGGTGATCAACCAACAAGCTCAAATGAATTTCAATAGTTTCCTAAATCACAACAGGATCAAAGAAGCGAAATCCAAATTATCACTCCCTGAATTTGAGAACCGAACCATTGCTTCCATTGCCTTTGAAGTTGGGTTCAACAGCATCACCAGTTTCAATTCAGCCTTCAAAAAGGAAACCGGAAAAACGCCACAAACCTTCCGTTCTGAATTGACAAAATGATCTTTCCTTCTAGTGAAATGATCATTTTGGAAGATTATTAATGCTCTGGATGATTGGTTTGCATCGTTCGCAAACAAAAACAACAATCATGTTAAAAAAATATCCAATAATCAAATGGTCATTAATTTCCATCGTATCTCTAGTCACTATTCTCGTTGCTTTCGGCTTCTGGTTTATGAGCCTTATTCCCAAGAATGAGTCCAAAGCCAATCTGCCCAACACCCAACCCGGTGATCTGGAATACTTGCATTCAACCCTGCCCCTGTCAAGGGGGAAAATCTTAATGGTCGTCACGAGCCACGACCAGATGACCGAAACCAAAAGTACAGGCTATGAACTGACCGAGCTCGCTCGTCCCTACTACGTATTTCAGACCAACGGTTTCGAAGTGGACATTGCCAGTCCTAAAGGTGGAGAGCCCCCGGTGGTTATTGACTGGGAGGACATGGGAGCCTACGATTTTGCCTTTCTAAACGACAGCTCTGCCCAACGAAAAGTCAAAAATAGTATCCCGGTCGGTGCTATCAATTCAAGCGACTATGAAGCGGTGTTCTTTGCCGGAGGAAAAGGAGCTGTGTTTGACTTTCCTCAAAACAAAGACATCCAAAGAATCATCCGAGACCGATACGAAAATGGCAAGGTGGTGGCCGCCGTTTGTCATGGGCCGGCCGCACTGGTCAATGTAACACTCAAGGATGGCACGTCTTTAGCGGCCAACAAAAAGATCTGCGGATTTACGAACGAAGAAGAATTGTTTCTCATTCCTGATGCAGAAGAAATCTTTCCATTCCTGCTTCAGGACGAACTCACAAAGAACGGTGCCCATTTTCAGGAAGGAGCCCTCTATCTGCAAAATGTTGCCGTTGATGGAAACCTGATCACAGGACAGAACCCCTGGTCTACCTGGGCGGTCGCTGAAACCGTTATTAAGAAGTTGGGCTACGCTCCGGTAAAACGAGAATTGACCGATGAAGAAAACAGCATCCTGGTATTGAACACTTATCATTCAGAAGGCTACCATGCAGCCCAGGAACGACTTTCCAGCCATATTGAGAAGGGTAATCCTATCAGTCATGAGCTCATTGCTGTGCACAGCATCGTGGTGGTCATGCAATGGGAGATTGGAAAGGCAGTGGATATGATTCGATTGCTTCGATTATCAAATAGCCTTAGCTGATCATCGGTTTTTGGCCTTGATTTTGCTAACGTTAAGTTTCAATTATTGCCACTACTTGAACGACCTATCATGAAATCGAATCTAATAATATTAGTCTCCGCTCTATTCTGTTTCATTATCAGCTCCAATCTCAAAGCTCAAGATATAAACTACAAAGTTGGGGATACACTCAATGTTGTGGCATTAAATGGTCTAAATATCAGAAAAGGTCCCGGGGTGAATTTTGAAAAAGCTGGAAGACTTGAAAATGGCGATAAAGTGATCATTAGGAAGATAACCGACCAAAAAGACAGCATAGAGTTCAAAGGTACCTGGGTTGAAATCGTTGATAATAGAGACTCATTAAAAGGTTTTGCCTTTGATGTCTTTCTCAGTCAGTATCCTGTGCCAGGAGAATTAGAATTTAAAGTTACTTCTTTCTATGATTTAGCCGATGCTGTTCGCATCTATATGGAAAATACTTTTACCTCAGATGAATGTACAGCATACTACCACAGTGTTAATGACGAAAAAGGATACCATGGAATAGAGATATTCTCCTATCAAGAGAATATTCGCATGATCAAGCATCAATATTATGAGGGCTACATGACAGAACTCGATTTATTAAAACCTCGACCTTCTGAATCATACTATCTTATCAAAAATATACTCAGTTTGGTTCCTGACCAAAAAGCAAAGGACTACCCCTTGAATGACCATGAACTAATGTATCCTGATTTTTATAACAATAAATGCCAATTACCTAGATATAAACCTGGAGACTGTTTATTAAGAGTATATCCAGGAGGTAGAATTCACTTCATTTTCCCATGTTGCTAACCATATACATAAACACGATTGAGTAATTCCAGGTCTATTCATCCCTTAAGCTCGACGTAGGATTCGCCAAGGCCGCTCGCATCGATTGAAATCCAATGGTCAAAATAGTGATCAGCATGAGAACAATGATCGGCACTACCATCAAATCCAGCGTAATGGATATTCGATTGGTGTAATCGTCCAGCCAATTTTGCATGGACAAATAAACAAGCGGCAAACCAATCACGGCTGCAATCAATATAAGCTTGATATAATCTTTATATAACATCGTCAAAATAGAAAGCAACGTAGCGCCCAGTACTTTTCGGATTCCTATTTCTTTCACTCTCAAACTAAGGGTAAAGGAGGCCAACCCAAACAGACCCAGGCAAGCAATAACGATTGCCACCAACGAAAATGCCGAGAATATCTGTCCAAACTGACGGTCGGACTCGTATTGGCGATTGAAGAATTCATCCATAAAATAATAGTCAAATGGATTATTGGGAAAAGCCGACTCATATTCTTCTCTAATGGTGGTCATGGTATTTCTGATGTCATTAGCTCCCAATCTCACCGAAATATTGGTTCCATATTCTGTAAAATTCAACAGAATAGGCAATTTCTCTTCCTTCAACGAAAACCAGTGGTAGTCCTTCAAGACACCAATAATGGGAAATACATGATCACCTACCTTCATCTTCTTTCCAATGGCCTCCTCCGGTGACTCAAAGGAGAAATTCTTGATTGTCGTTTCGTTCACCACCACCTGACGCTCCTCACCTCTCAAATCTTTAGAATGAAACCGCCCTGCTAGTAATTCCATACCGTAAGCATCGTGAAAACTTTCATCCACCCACATCATCATGACCCGCTGACCTTGAGACTCATCTTGTCCTTCCCTGATCATAGAGGTGCCCCAATTGTAATCCCCACCGGGAATAGCGTCAGAACCGGATACCGAGGATACGGCAGCCAACCCTCTAACCTTATTCTTAAAAACCTGAAGATCCTGCCCCATCTTGTCACGATCGTCAAAGACTCTTGGGCCCCTTATCGACAACACCTGCTCTACCTTTAATCCAAGATCGGAAGTTCGCATAAATTCAAGTTGCTTATAGACCACCATCGTTCCCGATATCAAAAACAGCCCGACCATCAACTGAGCGACTACCAAAACCTGCCTCAATCCAAATTTACTATGCCCCGACATAGTGTTTCCCTTGATCACAAGAACGGGCTTAAAGCCAGATAGAACAATAGCCGGATAGAACCCACTAAGAAGGGTTCCGAGTAGAAATATGACTCCAAAGTACACCCAATGAGTCAAGGAAACTCCCGTCCCAAACTCCAGCGATTTGCCCATTACCGAACCTAAAAACGGCAGGGTCAGATAAGCCAACACCATAGCAAGTCCAAAAGCCATTAGGTTCACAATGAATGCCTCTAGTAAAAACTGGAAAACCAGCTGTCCTTTCACCGCTCCGACTACTTTTCTTATCCCGATTTCTTTCGATCGCTTGATCGCCTGAGCCGTAGCCAGATTGATGTAATTGAGCCATGCGATCCCAATGATGAACAAGGCGATGATCGTAAAGAAGAATAGGGCACGCTCGGACACATCCGCCGTGCTCGTCTCTGATTGGTCATTCAGATGGAAGTCATTCAAAGAAGTAAACTCAATGTCTGATCTGGAATTCGACACTTGATCTTCGTCTTCATTTCTGTCGTTCAGGACGTTTTTGGCCTGATCTTCGGCCAAGCTCCTAGTCGTGTTTGGGTCGATCATCACATAGGTTGCAAAATTGTTCCAACCCCAACCATCATCTTCCTGGTACTGGCCATTCTTAAGCAACTCATGCACCGGTAGGAGAAATCCAAAAGAGAAAAACGTGTTTCCCGGAAGATCCTCGAGCACCCCGGTGATTTTGTAGGTACCCGGATACCAGCCGCCATCTACATTCAGAAATTTACCCAACGGTTCAGCTTCATTGGGCAGATACTTGTTGACCATAGATTCTGTGACCACAATAGACATTGGATCGGTCAGCAGAGAAGATCGGTTGCCTTTGAGCAGTTTGTAGTCAAACATTTCAAAGAAATCCTGATCCACGAAATACATGGCTTTGTCTTCTTCGAAGAATTGCCTGGTGTCTTCTTCATTTGTCCCTTTATAAGTGACCACCGCCCCATAGTACTGAGGATGAGTGCGGGTAAAATGAGTTACTCCCGGAACAGTCTCTTTAATGGTCGGTCCCAATTTGTAGGCCGTATAGCTGCTCAACCCACGGTCCTCTCCCTGATCTATGTTTCTAACATCAGTTCGGAATACACGATCTTTGTTTTTGTGAAACTGATCGAAGCTGGATTCGAAAGAAACGTATTGCAAAATGAGCAGACATGCAGCAATACCAATGGCCAGCCCTACAATGTTGATAAAAGAAAAAACACGATTTCTTTGAATATTGCGAAAGCAAATTCGGAGATAGTTTTTAAGCATGGTGGTTTATTTTGAGTTCTTTGATTAAGATAGACAATTCTTGCGAAAGTGATCTAACCCTATGTTTAGACGGTCAAAACGCGCATTTAGTTTTAGCAGTCTCATTTTTGAAAGTCATCATCAAATCCTCTAATTTTAGCATTAACAAACCCATAAACATTAACAACATGCCCAAAGGAAATTTCAACGTTCCAACGCCCAAGAACGAACCCGTAAAAACCTATGCTCCTGGCACTCCGGAGCGTCAAGCCTTAAGAGATGCGGTCGCTGACTTTCGCAGCAAAGAACTAGACATCCCCATGGTCATCGGTCCTGAAAAAATCATTACCGATGAAAAAGTGCGGATGGCTCCCCCTTATGATCACAAGCACACCCTCGGGCATTTCAACCGTGGAGATGCAGATCACGTAACACAGGCAATAAAGGCTGCCTTGGGAGCAAAACCGGCTTGGGCCGAAATGTCATGGGAGCATCGAGCCTCCATTTTCTTAAAAGCTGCCGATTTAATAGCCGGGCCGTACCGCGCCAAGATCAATGCAGCTACCATGCTAGCCCAATCCAAAAATGCCTTTCAAGCTGAGATCGACTCGGCGTGCGAGCTCATAGACTTTCTTCGGTTCAACGTCTATTATATGACCCAGCTCTACAAAGAGCAGCCTGAATCGTCAGAGGGAATTTGGAACCGATTGGAACACCGTCCGCTGGAAGGCTTCGTTTTTGCCATCACCCCATTCAACTTTACTGCCATTGCCGGCAATCTCCCGTCCGCTCCAGCACTACTGGGCAATACGGTGGTCTGGAAACCTGCGGACACACAAGTGTACTCTGCTTACGTCATTATGGAGATCTTCAGAGAAGCCGGTCTGCCTGACGGAGTAATCAACCTTGTCTACACCGATGGCCCTGTGGCCGGAGAGGTTATTTTCAAACATCCAGATTTTGCCGGGTTGCACTTTACAGGTAGCACAGGCGTCTTTCAGCACCTGTGGAAGACCATTGGTGAAAATATCAGTTTGTACAAAACCTATCCAAGGATTGTAGGAGAGACAGGAGGTAAGGATTTTATCATAGCCCACAAGTCAGCGGATGCCAAAGCACTGGCCACAGGCATCATACGCGGGGCTTTCGAGTTTCAGGGACAAAAGTGTAGCGCTGCTTCTCGGGCCTACGTTCCATCCAATCTTTGGGATGAGGTCAAGGGGTATTTGATCGAAGACCACAAAACCCTGAAGATGGGATCTCCGGAGGACTTCTCAAATTTTGTAAATGCGGTGATTGACGAAAAGGCGTTCGACAAAATTGCCGGGTACATAGATGGAGTCAAATCCAACGCCAGGACGGAGATTCTTGCTGGTGGCGGATACGATAAATCAAAAGGCTATTTTATCGAGCCAACGATTGTGGTCACCAAGGACCCCATGTCAACCACCATGTGCGAGGAGATCTTCGGTCCGGTGATTACGATCTACGTGTATCACGAAAATCACTTCGAGGAAGCCTTAGAATTGGTGGACAGCACTTCTCCATACGCATTGACAGGGTCCATTTTCTCACAGGATCGATATGCCATAGAATTGGCTACTAGGAGACTGGTCAATGCCGCAGGTAATTTCTATATCAACGACAAGCCTACGGGAGCGGTAGTTGGGCAACAACCATTCGGTGGCGCCAGAGGTTCTGGCACCAATGACAAGGCTGGCTCTATTCTAAACTTACTTAGATGGGTTTCTCCAAGAACGATCAAAGAGACGTTTGATCCGCCGAAAGATTATCGTTATCCGTTTATGGGGGAAGATTAGGATTTGAGAAAGCTCACCAATTTGGCCATGGCCTTGCCGCGATGGGAGATGGCATTCTTTTCGTCAGCTGTCATCTCTGCAAAGGTGATCTCGTGGCCATCAGGTACAAATATTGGGTCATAGCCAAAGCCCTTATGACCCTTATTTTCTTTGGTGATTTGTCCGGTAGCTGCTCCTTCAAACTGCTTGACATCAGTTCCCTGGATCAAGGTGATGACCGTCCTAAATTGAGCTTTCCTATCGTCAATACCCTCTAACTTGCTCAATAGCAAAGCATTGTTCGCATCACTATCGGAGGGCTCCCCGGCAAATCGCGCAGAATAAACCCCTGGTGCTCCGTCGAGGACCTCTACCTCCAGGCCCGAGTCATCCGCAAAGCAATCTACTTTATAAGTCTCTGAAACGTACTTTGCCTTAATGAGAGAGTTTTCTTCCAGGGTCGCTCCCGTCTCCGGAATTTCTTCATTACAACCAAGGTCATCCAGGCCTACAATTTCAAAATCAGATCCTAGAATACGACGTACTTCGCTGAGCTTGTGGGCATTATGGGTGGCAAAGCAAATTTTCAAGGTCTACGGTCTAATGGCGCTTAACCGAATTCGATACACCAGTGAGGTGTTGGGTTCTAACAGGGTATAGAGCTCATCATTGTAAGCATCAAGCACTTCACTCGCCCCAAAAATCAGAGCTGATGGCGCCAATATCAATGCAGTACCCTCTTCACTTAGTTTACCGCTTTTCATCACCTCTTGCAACCCTTCGTTCAATCCTTCGGTTCGTACCCCCTCAACATCAATACCGGTACCATTTTGAACCAACCTAACACTCCTCAACCGATACTCTCCACTAATCACCGCCTGATCCAGTCCCTTACCATCATGGCGATAGCTATAGGTGAGTGGGTCATATTCGTAGCTGCTGTTGAAGTAAGCTGAGTCCAGCGTATATTTCGCATTTAAATAAATAATTGTGTTTTCCAGGTCTTCATCCAGTGCTTCCATCGTATCGGCCACACTTATCCCTTTTTCCTCAAACTGCGCACTATCTATCGATAACAGCAATTCTTCCATGGAAGTGTCAATGATCTCACCTTCCAATGTCTCTATAGAAAAATCGACTGAAAGAATATTGTTGATCACAGGAAACCTAGTATCCGAACCAGCATCAGTCACCAAATAGCGCAGTCCGGTCTCTGTGGTAAAAATTTCGTAAGAACCTAATTCATTGTCACTGATATACTCATCGATGAGCAACTGATCCATACCTGCCTGGGCTACAGAATCTTCGTATTCCCTTTGTTCTTGCTCTTCTTGCTCGTCCAGAGGGTTGGTACACGAATAGATTATCAGTCCGGCCATCGCCAGCCAGAGAAAGTTATCCTTCATCAACAGCTTCATTATTGTATATCAACGATTTCTATATCAAATCTGAGGGCCTCATAGGGGGGGATATCTCCCACAGGTTGTGAACCGTAGCCCATTTGGTGAGGAATCAAAAGGATGCCCTTGCCTCCTTTTTTGAAAAGCGGAATGCCCCAATCCCATCCTTCGATGACAGTACCAGACCCAATGACAAAAGAGATTGGGTTGCCACCTACTGAAGAATCGAATTCTGTACCGTCGAGCAATGTACCCGTATAGTGCACGGTTACTTCATCACCATCAGTAGGATTGTCTCCTTCTCCTGGTTCCTCGACAACATAATATAGCTGCCCGTTTACAGGATGGGCATCCAACTCATGTTCCGCAATATAGTCGATGATAGACTGCTTGATTCGCACATGCTCGATGACCATGGCAAAATCTTCATTGGGGAGTATCCCCTCTGCCAACAGGCCAGCAGAACCATACGCCAACTCAGAAGGCATATAGGCGGTAATTCTGCCTCCAACATTGATGAGTTGGTACGCTTCTTTCATTCCCAGAGTCAAAAAGGAAGTCGCGTCGAGGCTAGTGTGCCATTCTCCACGGAATTCGCTATCATAGAGAACGTTGCCTTGAAAATCAATAATGGATACATCACTTACCACTATATCTGATATAGTCGCTGAATCCCCATCACCCTTTTCATGAATTCTATAAAACAATCCTGATGTCGACTCTTCCACATTCCATCCAGTGGTGTCGTTTTGATCAAAATACTCTTCTATAGAAACTAATTCCTTATTAATTATCTCAGATTCGGGTTTTTCCAGACAAGAGCCTAGCAATGCCAACCCGAATACCAACAGCACAAATTTTGATTTCATTCTTCCTTATTACTTTATTTCCAACAATTCCACGTCAAATTTAAGGACAGAGTTTGGAGGAATAGCCCCGGGAGCACCTCTTGTCCCATAGGCTAATGCACTAGGTATATAAAATGTCGCCTTGGAGCCCACATTCAGCAATGCGATCCCTTCGTCCCATCCTTTGATGACACGACCCTGGCCTAGCGGAAATTCGAAAGGTTTGTCTCTTCCAAAAGAAGAGTCGAACTCTGTGTCGTCCATGAAGGCTCCCCGGTAGTGCACTACCACAGTCTCACCGGTTTGAGGCTGAGGGCCTGTGCCCTGCTCTGAGATCACATAGCAAAGTCCACTTTCGGTCTTCTCTGCTGTGATGTTGTTCTCACTGAGAAAATCCTCAATGACTTTAGCATCTTTGGTGACCTGCTTTTCTTCAATATACGCTGTGTAATCCTTTACACTCATAGAGTTTTCTATTCCCAATGTAAATTTCATTTGGCTATCGCCATCGATCGAATCCGGAACAGGCGCTTTGAAGGTCTTAAAAAAGAAATCATAGGCTGAAACAGAGAAGCTCACGCTATCGCCCACTCCACATTGGCCCAGAGCCTCATAAAACAAGCCCTCCTTTTCCCACTGTTCTTTGACATATTGTAAGACACGGGGCTGCCCTTCTTCGTTGGAATTCAGGATCACTTTTCCATCTTCGGTTTCGATCAGCATGTTAAGGATCACCAGGTTTTGCTCAACAAATCCTACCGAATCACCTCTATCGACAAAAGTCATCGCTATACCCGACTCGGTGGTCAACACCTCAGTCTTCTTACTACATGCCACGATCATCACTCCTAAAAAAGCCCATATGGCAATACCTCTATACTTCATAACTTAATTCTTCTGTTTGATTTACTACAAGTTCTTTAAAACGTTCGATGGTGGTGTGCAGGTCGTCTGTAGACATACCACCGGCAGCATTTTTGTGCCCTCCACCGCAAAAATATTTTCTGGCTAGTTCGTTGACCGGGATATCCCCCCAAGACCTAAAGGATATCTTGACTTTGTCTTTGTCCTCTATGAAGATGGCCGAAACATTGACCCCCTTGATACCCAGGCCATAGTTGACCAATCCTTCAGAGTCTCCCTGCTGGTAATTAAAATTCTTTTTGTCCTCCAGACTAAGGTAGAAATAGACCACAGTGCTGTCTTCTATTTTGAAAAGCCTTTCTGACAGGGCAAAACCCAGCAACCTCATTCTGTCAAAGGAATTGCTGTCATAGACCAAATGGCTGACTTTGGAGCTATCAGCCCCCAGCTCCATTAGTGAAGCAACAATCTGATGCACATGCGGCGTGGTATTAGAATGCCTGAAATTACCCGTATCCGTCATAATGCCTGCATACAAAGCTTCTGCGATGTGCTTTGTGATCTTATCTGTATCGTCGAGCATCTCAATCAGGTCATAGACCAGCTCCGCCGTAGCGGCTGCCTCAGTACTCCACAGAACATATTTGGCAAAGGTCTCAGGGTTGAGGTGGTGGTCTATCAATACCTTATCCGCCTCAGCATCACCCACCAGTTCGCCGAGCTTGCCAATTCTAGACAAGGCAGAAAAGTCAAGGCAGAAAATCAGGTCGGCGTTTTCCACCTGATAGGCAGCTTTATCTTCGTTGCCCTCAAATACAATCACATCGTCTTCCCCATCCATCCAACGGAGAAAGTCCGGATAATCAGTAGGTGTCACCACGCAGACCTGGTGCCCTATACGCAGGAGGTAGCCTGCCAGACCCAGGGACGAACCCAAAGCGTCTGCATCAGGATTGACATGTGTAGTGATTACGATTCTTTTTGGGAGGCTCAGTAGCTCCTTGAATGCCGCTAAATTTTGCATCGCTGATTAAAAGAGAACTGCAAAAGTGTTCAATTTTATGTTAAAACCAAAAAAGGAAAGTGAATGCCAAATATGATTTTTAACAGCTTCTTTTTATCGTAAGGGATTAATCATAGCTTTGCCCGGATTTTTAACAACAAAATACAAATGGCTAGCAATAAAACATTTACAATGATCAAGCCTGATGCCTTTGCAGACGGGCACAGCGGCAAAATCATTTCCATGATCGAGGAGGCAGGATTTGCGATCCGCGCCATGAAACTCACCAAACTACGCCCTGCTAAAGCGGGTCTTTTTTACGAAGTGCACAAGGAGCGTCCTTTCTACAATGACCTGTGCGAATACATGTCATCAGGGCCTATCATCGCTATGATCCTCGAAAAGGACAATGCCGTAGAGGACTTTAGAAAATTGATCGGAGCGACCAATCCTGCGGATGCTGCAGAGGGTACCATCAGAAAATTATTTGCACGGTCACTAGAGGCCAATGCCATCCATGGATCTGACTCAGACGAAAATGCTGCTATAGAAGGCAACTTCTTCTTTAGCCAGCAGGAGCGATTCTAATCCTGAGAAAATTATAGAAATAGAACTCCACGAGATTTCGTGGAGTTTTTTTATGCCTTGTTTTTACTATCGAAAAAGCGATTCTTAATCCAGCGAGGCAGAAATATCGCTCCCAGGAGCAAGTACGGGTAAAACGACATCAGACGCCATAGTATCGCTGTGATGATTGTGTACTGACCCAAAAACTCCTGAAAAAATGGTTTGAAGAAATACTCAGCAAACCCTGAGCCTCCCGGAGTGGGCGAGATTAGCATGACAATCCATAAGATCACCTGGCGTGAAAATATCATCATGTGATCGGCCATATCCACAAGAGAATAGGCTCCTACCAGGCAATTGACCATAAGATATCGGGCACACCAGATGAAGATGGTCGCCAGCGAAATCCTGATCCAATATCTTTTCTTTTTCCCAATCAACTCTCCGGAAGCGAGTATGATCTCATCACCGTATTGATTGGCCTTGTTCCTCCATTTTTTTAAATACTGAATGGAAGTCAGTTTTAACAAGAACCACTTAAATGCTCTCGGTCGTACAAATAGGCCATAAGACATGACCAGGGTATAAATGGCGATGAGCGCATAGCTGACAAAAAAGAACCAACGCATACTCCGGCCGTACTCTATATCCAAAGTTTGAATGTCAGGGAATACCACACCATTGGTAAACAAGAGCACCAAAGGAGCAGCCAAGACGAAAAACATATTGTCCAGGATGGCTGTAAGCATCACATAAGCGAGCGACTTTCCAAACTTGAGGCCTTCGATGGTGAGGATGAATACTGCCACGGCGGTCCCTCCCACGACTGAAGGTGTCACCGCTGAGGCGAATTCCCACAGGATGATCACTATAATGCTACTCTTCCATGTGAGTTCCTTATCTGTAAGTGTCCTGATCCTGTAGGCGTATCCCGCATCCCTGGCCAGCATTACTAAAAAAGCCAGGAGGATGCCTCCCCAATGGGCGTCAAAAATGATTTCCAGGTTTTCGACAGTTACTTCACTGTCGTTGTAAAACAAAACCAGAACAATGACTACCCCCAGGACAATCGGAATCCATATTCTACGAGGGTCAAGAACTTTAAAGACTTTATTGCTACTTATATCCATTAATCAACCGCTACTTCCTCCACCTTTTCGATCCAAAAATTATTATATCCTTCGCCCAGGTGTAGCTTGATTTTTTGTAGTTGCAATAATTCTAAAATGGCAAGAAAATTAAAAATGACTAAGATCTTTTCTGGCTTCTTGGCAATCATATCCGTAAAGGCCATGCGCCCGGTGGTCTGAAGAGAGTCGAGAATAAACTGTCGCTGTGCCGAGATGGTATAAGGATACTGCACCACCTGGTGCGTCACCTTGTTTTTTTCCATATCATAGCGCCGTAGCACCTTTTGGTAGACTTTCAGGATTTTAAACAGATCAAGATCCTGTAATTCGGCCTCTACATTGGAAGACTCAGAGAGCGAACGAATTTCTTTCACGAGGTTGCCCCGCTTTTCCCTGTCAAGACGATCAGACTCCAACTGCACCAAATCTGCAATAACTGACTTGTACCGTTTGTATTCCAGCAGATGCTTGACCAGTTCCTCTCTGGGATCTATTTCATTGCCTTCCTCATCCAGTACCGGTCGTGGCAAAAGCATTTTTGCCTTGATACGCATCAAAGTAGCAGCTACCAGAATAAACTCGCTGGCCACTTCGATGTTCATGATTTCCATTTGATGGATGTACTCCAGAAAGTCGTCTGTGATCTTAGCAATAGGAATGTCGTAAATATCCAACTCATCGCGCTCGATGAAAAAGAGCAGCAGGTCAAAAGGACCTTCAAAAAGCGGAAGTTTTACTTCAAATTTCAATCCTGAGAGAATTTAGGAGAGCCCAAAGGTATATTGAAACAGTTATTTTAAAAAAGGGGATTATATGATATTAATCCTCCTTTGGTTTCTTATAAATAGGAACAGCACTGCAGGCCTCTCCATACATCAAGCTGGACACCACGGGTTTCAACTTTCGGGTGATCTCCACATAGGCAAAATCAGGCACTGGGAACCTTCCGCAACCTTTGATTATCACCTTTTCTCCTTGAAACTCTTCGAGGTTGATTTTGGACAAGGCTTCTTGAAAAAGAGAATTCTCTAACTGCGCCAAATCACCAAAAACCAAATGCCTAGCATGAGGCTCCAAAACAGACGACAGCAACATGTACGCCCATGTCGGCACTATGGCGTCCGCCGAACAGGTGATGGCTACATTCTTGCCGGAATATTCCGACCAATCAGTGTCCTTTACATATTGACGAAAGTCCTTTTCCCGAAGTGCCAACCCCTGGAATAGTTGATCTTTAATATCAACAACTACACGAGGGGCTGTATCATAATATCGCTCCAGATCAAATGTGATCAGCGAACTTTCTGCTACCCTATTTCTGATTTCTCCTTCCATTATTTCTTTGAGGGGATAATGCGGTATTCTTTGAGGTAAAACGGCTCAAAATCGATTACGTTTTCAAAATTGCCGTTGATATATTCATTTTCAGCCATCCTGGCGATATCCACGGCCATGGGATGAATATCGGCTGCAAAATGAGCATTAGGATGACTGATCAACTCCTTGAATTTGTCGGAACCATTCCCGAAAAATAAAATTTTGTGATCCTCAAGATCCGATTGATACGAACTTTCGTCCAATATCACCGGCTCGGTAGGCCGAACCAGCGTCATGTTTTGATCGACAAGGAGGGAATATACTTCCATTCGTCGGGCATCGAGCATCGGACAGTACAGATCATAGCCCGGGGACTTCTCAATCATTTGATAGGCCATGCTTTCCAGGGTGTTGATCGCAACCAACGGAATGTCGAGTGCATAGCACAATCCCTTGGCAGTGGAGGTGCCAATACGCAGACCGGTATACGACCCGGGGCCCTTAGACAGAGCAATTGCATCCAAATCCCCAAGAGGTGTATCACACTCTTTCATAAGGTCTTTGATCATGGGATGAAGTACAGAAGAATGAGACTTATCTAGCTGGTAATGCTGCGACCCTACGATAGCACCATCACGGATCAAAGCCACCGACCCACTGACCGAGGACGTTTCAATAGCTAATATTAATGACAAGGTTTTTTGATTTTTATTTCAAAAGTCGATTGTATCGGTAGGGGTCATTGAGGACGTCTACCGCCCGGGCGATGGTCTTATCTTTGTAGATTCCAGCTTCCACCATTCCTGTATGGAAATAGTACCGACTCACAATTTCTTGCTCCAGCAACAACTTCACTTCATCCTTAAATTCAACAAGATAGTTGGCTTTTATTTCTTCCACCTTGCTTTTGAGGTCTTCGATCGGTGCTTCTATTCCCTCATAGTATTTTTCATCTTTGGCCATCAGCTCCAAAGACTTAATGGCATCGTCCATCTCAGAGGAGAAGCTGACTTCCTTTTGGCCCAGCCAGGCCACAAACTCATTGTACTCCTGATCGGTCAAGCCAAAATCCTTTGGACTGGCAATCGTCTCATTGGCCACCACGAACTCGTTGGCATATTCAAAGATCAGGTTGTTGTTCAGGATATTGTAAAGAAGGTTCGAATAGGTCACAGGCTTGGACTCAATATCGGGCATAATCCCACCTCCGTCATACACAGTTCGACCATTGCTGGTCTTAAAAGCCACTTTGAGCGAATCGGGAATAGCTTGCACACTACCATCCTCATTTTTCACCGAGTAGTCGATGGCCTGAATGCATCTACCGCTGGGTATATAATACTTAGCCGTGGTAATTTTCAACTGGCTATTATAAGGAAGTGGTCTTGTCGCCTGCACCAGTCCCTTACCAAAGGTGCGAGTACCGATCAGCACGCCCCTGTCATAGTCCTGGATCACTCCTGATACAATTTCTGCCGCAGATGCCGTTCCCCCATTGGTCAGCACCACCACGGGAATCTCCTCGTCAAGGGATGGGCCGGGCGCCTTGTAGTCTTTCACCCAGGATTTTACCTTGCCTTTAGTGCTCACAATTTCCTTCCCTTGAGGAATGAATACGTTCGCCACGTTGATGGCCTCATCCAGCAGACCTCCGGGATTGTCTCGAAGATCCAGGATGAGCTTTGTGGCTCCCTGCCCTTTCAACTCAGTCAAAGCATCTCGTACCTCTTTACCAGCATTGGTCGTAAAATCGGAGAGTCGAATGTAGCCCACACCTTCACTGCGCATGCCATAGTAGCTAATGTTGCTAATCACGATCTTTTCCCGGGTGATCTGCACATCGAAGGTCTCATCCTGTCCTAGTCGCTTCACATGGAGTGTAAGGCTAGTTCCGGGCTGTCCTTTCAGCATTTCGCTGATGCTCGTAGTATTTTCTTTGGCTAATTCTTTACCATTTATTTTCAGAATTTGGTCACCGATCTGCAGCCCTGCCTTGTGCGCAGGAAACCCGATGTAGGGCATGAGAACCGTACTCACCCCATCTCTCTTTCCGACAATGGCTCCTATTCCTCCATATTCCCCGGTGGTACTGGCCCTATAGTTTTCCAGGTCGCTTTCAGGGATATAGGCCGTATAGGGATCCAGGGATGACAGCATGGCATTGATGCCTGTGCTGATGATTTTTTCGGTTGGGATCTCATCCACGTAGTGGGTATTCAATTCCCTGAAAAGGGTCGCAAAAATATTGAGGTTGGTGCTGACCATGAACTGGTCGTCTTGTCGATGGGTAAACGAGAATAGTCCCACCAGCAAACTGAGCGATACGATACCGATCAATATTCTTTTCATATTCGACTTCCTTGTTTGGCTCATTCCCTATTTCTTTTTGACGGAGATTGAGTTTAAACGCTCGAGCGTCCGCTTTAGTTTTTCTTCAATAAAATGAAAGGAGTGGATTTCAACCGAATGGTAAATATAGGCAATCAGAAGATACTGACCGTCAATCTTTTCGTTAAGAATTAATGGTTTGTTGAGCCTGTACGACTCTCGAATCAGTCTTTTGATCCGATTTCGGTCTACTGCCCTTTTAAACTTCTTTTTGGGCACTGAGATCAGGATCTGGTGACAATCGGCCGACTCCTGGGGGTTGGGCAGGTATTTGACTATAAAAGGCGATAAATGAAAAGATGCTCCTTTTTTGAAAAGAGCATCTATCAATATCTTACTACCTAGCCTTTCTTTTTTAGGAAATGTAAAGCGTGTTGGTATATCAGAAGAACCTCCCATCAACTTGATTGATGGTCTAAACTAGCGAAGAAACTTATTTTTTACCTCCTCTTTCGCTAGATACGGTCAATTTTTTCCTTCCCTTCGCTCTCCTTCTGGCCAATACAGCTCTACCATTAGCATCCTCCATTCTAGATCGGAAACCGTGCTTGTTTTTTCTTTTTCTCTGTGAAGGTTGAAAAGTTCTTTTCATCTCTTTTGATTTTAATATACCCGCCCAAAACCTTTGGGCAATACCCACTTTTGAAAATGGTGTGCAAAAATAGATACCTTTTATTGAAATACAAACCCGACATCCAATACTTTAGCTCATTATTTGCGATTCGTTCAAACATTTCATCAAATCTATGATTACTGGTCACATTTCCTTTCCCAATAGAGCATCCCATGAGATCGAGATCAAACTGATTTTTCCTACCTCCCATGAATCTGTACTCGACATCTTTCTGCCGCTCTGGAGACCCGGCAGGTACGAAGCAGCCGATTTCGTGCAAAACATATCTGAGCTGAGCGCTAAAGATGAATCCGGCCAAACATTAGCCATTAATAGGGTTTCTTCCAACCAATGGCTGGTCGATGCACCAAACACCCAGAAATGCCATATTTCCTACCGATACTTCGCCAATAAAATGGATGCTGGAAATTCGGTCGTGAATGAAGAGTTTATTTATCTCAATTTCATCAGTTGTATGCTGAGTTCAGCAAAATTCATGGATTCACCACTTGAGCTGCAGATAGACATCCCGGATGATTACAAAATCGCATGTGATTTATCAATAGAAAACGATCTACTCAAAGCCAATAGCTATCATCATTTGGCAGACTCGCCACTGCTCGCCAGTGCGTCCATGCAAATCTTGGACTATGAGGTAGACGGGGCTCTGTTTGAAATCGCAATTCAGGGTCACATGCCATTGGATAAGGGCTCTGTCATAGAGGATCTTAAAAAGTTTACTGTTGATCAGGTTAAGCAGATGGGTGGATTTCCGAATAAGAAATACTTATTCATCGTCCATTCGCTTGACTATAGGCATTATCATGGAGTCGAGCATCAAAACAGTACGGTATTGGTGCTGGGCCCGAATAATGAGGACAACAAAGATAAATATCGCGAAGACCTGCTGGGCGTAGCTTCGCACGAGTTGTTTCATTGCTGGAATGTAACACGCATCAGACCGCAGGAGATGTCACCCTATAACTATCGGGATGAGATCAATTTCGATACGGGTTTTGTAGCCGAAGGCTTCACCACTTACTTTGGCGATTGGTTTTTGAAAACGTCCGGTGTGTTTACTCTAGAAGGGTATCTGGCTGAGCTAAACAAACTATGCGAACGACATTTCGACAACTTTGGCCGGCATAGAGTTTCATTGATTGAGTCTTCTGAGCGACTCTGGATCGACGGGTATAAGAATATTTTTCCTTCAAGGAAAGTGTCAATCTATGTCAAAGGGGCACTCTCCTCTATGATACTTGATTTGGAAATCCGTAAGGCTACACATCATAAATCCTCTCTATTGGAAATCGTGAAGGAGATGTACGCAAAACACACCTACGGCAAGGGTGGGTACTCTTGGGACGATGTGAAAGACTTATTCCTAAAGCACGGCGGAGATGAAATTTTGCAATTGGCTAAAAGGCTCGTGGAGACCCGCGAGCCAATGGAAGATCTATTGCAAAATGCTTTACATCATGCAGGGTTGAACCTATCATCTGCTGCCCATAAAAACCCTTTCACTGCGCTGACTGGAATAAAACTCTCAGAGAATGTGGTCTCAGATATTTCTGAATTGTCGCCATTAGCTGCGCAACTAGCCATCGGGGATAAGATACTGGAGGTAAATGGCATGCCTTTCAATCCTGAGGCGGCATATGATCAAATAAGTGAAATCTCTGCGACTCGCAATCAAAAGAAATTGGTGATAACAACTAACCTCAATGATTTCGTTCCAGGGCTTAATTACAACATTTCCACAGACCCGGAGGCATCATTGACGGAAATTGAGTTAAGGAATGTATGGTTATGCGACTAAAAATTTCTCCATGTTTTTCGAAAGCCCTCTAAATAGGTACTTTTGCTCCGCAAGCACCTGGCATACCAAAACATTATTGCATGAATTTTAAAGAGCTGTTGGTCAAGTTTCTGGTTTGGAGGATGCGGCATATCAGTAACAACAACTTTGTGCTGATCCTCAGCGGGATCGTCGGCATCATTGCCGGGTTTGCAGCGGTCACTCTCAAAAGCTCGGTCCATTTCATCCACGAAAATCTAATCCACAACATTGATGACAAGGTAGGGCTCAACTTTCTCTACCTGGTGTACCCGATGATCGGGATCATCCTGACTCTCTTGATCACCAAGTATTTCCTCAAAGAAAGACTGGGGCACGGCATTACTCACATACTGTATGTCATCTCCAAAAGATCGAGCATTGTACGCCGATCCATGATGTATTCCCGAATGATCACCAGTGCCATCACCGTCGGCTTTGGCGGGTCTGTCGGACTGGAGGCACCGATCGTGGTGACCGGATCGGCCATCGGCTCTAACCTGGGCCGATTGACTCACCTCAATTATAAAAAAAGAACCCTGCTCATCGCTTGCGGATCTGCAGGTGCCATTTCAGCGATCTTTAACTCACCCATTGCTGGGGTGATCTTTGCCATAGAGGTTATTTTGACAGATGTCACCATCAACAAATTCATCCCTATCCTAATCTCCTCAGTTACCGGATCGCTCGTTTCGCTTTCGTTATTAGGAGATGAAGTTTTGTTTTCGTTTAAGCTCAAAGACCCATTCGTAGCAGAGCAGACTCATTACTTTATTTTGCTGGGGATAGCGTGTGGAATCGTATCGGTACACTTTACCCGACTCACCTATCTGGTAGAAAGCTGGGTTAGCAAAATTAAAAATGACTGGAATCGTGCCCTTACCGGAGGAATTGGTTTGGCCCTACTAATCCTGACATTCCCTCCACTATATGGTGAAGGTTATGAAATTATCAAGTCCTTGCTAAAAGGTGATGAAAACATCATCTTCAACAACAGCCTGATCTACGAAGGTACAGATATGACATTGCTCATCATCATGCTCTTGTTTCTAATCCTGGTCGTAAAACCTGTCGCTTCGGCACTCACCATAGGTGCCGGAGGTAGTGGGGGTATTTTCGCTCCTTCGTTGTTCATGGGTGGTATCGCCGGGTTTCTTTTTGCCAAAACGGTCAATTACATATTACCGGTCAGCATCAGTACGAGTAACTTTACACTGGTAGGAATGTGCGGCGTGATGAGCGGCGTTCTACATGCTCCTCTGACGGCCATATTCCTTATTGCGGAGATTACCGGTGGCTATACATTGTTTGTACCGCTGATGCTGGTGTCTGCCATTTCCTTCACCACCATCAACTATTTCGAGCCATATTCCCTTTATACAAAAAGCCTAATTGAAAAAGGCCACCTGATCCAATACGATAGGGATCGACAGGTACTCAGCGTAATTAATCTGACAAAGTTGATTGAGTCGGATTTGCTGGAAATTAAGTGGGATGCCAAATTGGACGATTTGGTGAAGCTGGTAAAAAAGTCCAAACGAAACATTTTCCCTGTTTTGAACTACGACGGTGGCCTTGAGGGCATCATCACGCTTGACGACATCAGGGAGTCGATGTTTGACGAAGAAGCTCGTCAAAGGATCGTAGTGAAGGAGATTATGCAGCGACCGCCTGCTGAAGTAGACCCAAATGACAGCATGGAAGAGGTCATGCACAAGTTTGAAGTCACACAAGCATGGAATCTCCCCGTAATCAAAGACGGGAAATACCTCGGATTTCTATCGAAATCACGCATTTTCAATGCCTATCGCACCAAATTAATCGGTCAGGACAAAGACTAAATGTGAATAATTCAAAAATTGAACTATTCCAACGTACGCACATCACGTGCAAACACAGCAAAATTACTTATCAACAATCCGGACAAAACCTCTAATTTTTAAACAACTAATTATCAGGTAATTACACAAACAAATGAAAGAGGTGTGGAAAACTGTGGAAAATGTGGAAAAGAAGTATTTGTTTTTGATTTGGTATTTTTTTAACAATTAGATGTATTATTTCAACAACACCACACAACCCCTTAATTAATAGGCCGTTAAGCTGTCATTACCTCAAAAAGTATTCAGATTGTATTATTAAAATTGGTAAATATGAAGATGACTTTGCTCCTGGCACTGCTGAGCTTAGCGAGTGTAGCAGGTGCTCAAGACATTCGAGTGATTAAGTATCCTGAGCTTTTGCAAATGATAGACGAACCCTCAGAAAAAACCCGGGTTTTTAATTTTTGGGCAACGTGGTGTGGGCCTTGCGTCAAGGAGCTTCCTGAATTTGAAGCGCTGAATGGCAAATTTCAAAACCAGGGTTTGGAGGTTATTTTGATCAGTTTTGATTTTGTAGAGCAATTGGACAATAAGGTGAAGGCCTTTGTGAGCAAGAAGGGGCTGAAATCAAAGATTTATCTACTTGACGAGACAGATTACAATGCTTTCATCGACCTGGTGGATCCTAGCTGGAGCGGAGCACTTCCCGCAACACTGATGGTCGATAGCCGTAGAAACAAAAAAATATTCCTGGAGAAGGAATTTCATCCGGGCGAACTAGAAAAAACATATCTTGAATTCACCAAATAAATATTCAACCATGAAAAAGAATCTACTTATTGTATTGGGTCTCCTGACCGTGATTGTTATTGTATTTGTAAATACCGGCAAGAGCAACACCAATGCCGGCGGCTATGATGTTGGCTCTACAGCCAAGGATTTTAGTCTGAAAAATGTTGACGGAAAAATGATTTCCCTGGCGGACTATTCTGATGCCAAGGGCTTCATTGTTGTTTTCACATGCAATACTTGTCCATTTGCTCAAATGTATGAGCAACGCATTGAAGAACTTAATCAAGCTTATGCATCAAAAGGATATCCGGTAATTGCTATTAACCCAAATGATGTCACCAAAAAACCGGATGATTCATTTGATGCGATGATGAAGAGGTCTGATGAGAAAAACTACAGTTTCCCTTATCTATACGATGAGTCGCAAGCTGTGGCCACTGCATTTGGAGCCACTCGTACGCCTCACATCTATATACTCAGCAAAGAATCCGGCAAGCTCAAAGTAGCTTATATCGGAGCAATCGATGATAATGCCAAGGACGCGGCATCCGTGAGTACCAAGTATGTAGAAGATGCGGTCGACAATCTGCTGGCAGGAAAACCTATCAAAACTGACTTTACCAAAGCCGTAGGATGTACTATCAAATGGAAGGAATCTTAAGCGTTTTATTTTCTATGATAGTAAAGTGTTGAACAATTGGTTTTGTTCAACACTTTTTTTGTGACCTGTAGAATATCGGATTCAGTGACTGCCAGGGTCTTCTCCAGATCGTGATTGATCAAACCTGTATCTCCTAGCAAAGTAAAATATGCTAAGTTGATGGCCCGGTTGAGCAATTCAATTTCCGAAAAATGATGTGAAGATTCCGATTGTGTCTTGACCTTGTCCAACGCACCGTTAATATGTTCATTTGAGGTAAATCGTTCAATCACGTTCTCAATAGCCTCATCCGCCTCCTGGTGGCTAACACCATCGGACAAATTTCCGCTGATCACCATTAAGCCCGGCTCAATAGAACCCGTGATATAGCACCCAATTTTACTGAATAGCTTTTTTTCTTTTACCAGGCTTTGATAGAGAATGGAAGACTTACCGCGTCCTAAAATATCGGACATTAAATCCGCCGAATAATACTCGTCACTAAGGCGATCAGCCATATGATACACTTTGTATAAAGCGTTGAGCGGCACATTCCCTGAAAGTTCCATGTTTCGAGCCTCAGTTTGAACCGGTTCAGTAGGGAGATTCCTGACATACTCTTCTCCCATCGGGATGGGCCCGAACCATTTCTCTGAAAGGGTCTTCACCTGATCCAAAGTAACATTACCTGCTACCACAAGCACCGCATTGTTTGGCACATAGTATTTATGAAAGAACTCCCTGACATCCTCCATAGTCGCTTCCTCGATGTGCGATATTTCCTTCCCTATAGTCGGCCAATTGTAGGGGTGCTTTTGATACGCCAATGATCTTAGTTTGAGCCACACGTCTCCATAAGGCTGATTGAGGTATCGTTGTTTAAACTCCTCAATGACGACCTTGCGCTGCACCTCGAGAACCTTTGGATCAAATGAGAGAGACAACATGCGATCCGACTCCAACCAAAAAGCAGTTTCAATATTCGACTTGGGCACCACGGTGTAATAATTGGTATAGTCAGGGGTGGTAAAGGCATTATTTTCCCCTCCTACCTTTTGAAGCGGTTCATCAAAATTTGAAATGTTCTTCGACCCACCAAACATCAAGTGCTCAAACAAATGGGCAAACCCTGTCTTATCAGGATCTTCATCTCTGGATCCTACATTAAAGAGAATATTGAGGACTACCTGCTGAGTGGTGTTATCAGGATGAACAATGACCGGCAAGCCATTGTCCAGGGTAAAAGATTCGTATGCTATGCTCATGGGTGGCAAAAATAAATCAGTCCTGATGTAATCAAAATCAAACAGCAGGTGGATCATAGTTATGATATAAATTTGTCGGGTCAATCCATCCCTATGAATTTCGACAAAAGACATCTCTCCGACTCAGATCTCCACACCATCTACCGTTCCCTTCTGACTCCCCGCCTTATCGAAGAAAAGATGTTTCTGCTCCTTCGTCAGGGAAAGATCAGCAAATGGTTTTCGGCCTATGGACAGGAGGCTATTTCTGTGGGTGCAGCTATGGCGATGGAACAGGACGAATACCTGCTGCCCATGCACAGAAACCTCGGCATGTTTACTACACGTGGCATTCCACTGGATCGTCTCTTCGCTCAGTTCCAGGGAAAAGAACACGGTTTCACTAAGGGCCGTGACCGATCGTTTCATTTTGGTTCTAAGGAGCATCATATCGTAGGAATGATCTCACACTTGGGTCCGCAGATGGGCGTGGCAGATGGCATTGCACTGGCATCCAAACTAAAAAAAGAAAACAAAGCGACCTTGGTCGTAACGGGCGATGGTGGTGCCAGTGAGGGTGACTTTCATGAGGCGCTCAATGTAGCCGCTGTTTGGGATCTGCCGGTGATCTTTCTAATCGAGAATAATCAGTGGGGCCTATCTACGCCAAGTGAAGAGCAGTTTAAGTTTGACAGCTTCACCAAAAAAGGACCGGCCTATGGCATTGAGGCGACTCAGGTCGATGGCAATAATGTGCTTGAGGTTTACCATGCTGTAAAAGGAATCGCGGAAGATATAAGAACCAACCCTAAACCCCACATTCTGGAATGCATGACTTTTAGGGTGCGAGGACACGAAGAAGCCAGTGGCACCAAATATTACCCTGATGGACTGATTGATCAGTGGGCTAAAAAGGATCCAGTCAGCAACTTCGAACAATTCCTTTTGAAAGAAAAAAACCTGACCAAAAAACAGGCAGCACAAATCAGAGAGGAAATTCAGAAAGAGATTGATGAGGCTTTCGCGAAAGCGGACTCCCTTCCATGGCCCAATGCCTATAGCACCAAAGAGTTAACTAATCTCTTCGCTCCTAATAACTCTGCCGAAGTTTCTCCTTCTATTAAAAAAAGCAATAAAAGGCTCGTAGACGCGATATCTGAGGCGTTGGATCAAAGTCTGGAAAAATATCCTGAACTAATACTCATGGGACAGGACATCGCTGAGTATGGTGGGGTTTTTAAGGTGACAGAAGGATTGGTTCAGAAATATGGAAAGGACCGAGTAAGAAATACCCCCCTGTGTGAATCAGCAATTTTGGGTGCCGCGTTAGGTCTGTCGATCAAGGGATATAAGTCTGTTGTGGAAATGCAGTTTGCGGATTTCGTAAGCTCCGGCTTTACCCAGCTTGTAAATAACCTAGCCAAAATCCATTATCGATGGGGACAAAATGCCGATGTAGTGATCAGGATGCCCACGGGTGCCGGAGTTGGGGCCGGACCGTTCCATTCGCAATCCAACGAGGCCTGGTTTTTTCATACCCCTGGACTCAAGATTGTCTACCCCTCTTCACCGGCCGACGCGAAGGGACTGCTCGATGCAGCCATCGCTGACCCTAACCTGGTAATGTTTTTTGAGCACAAAGCCCTGTACCGAGCTATTTCAGAGGATGTTTCTGACAACTATTACACCCTTGAGATTGGCAAAGCTAAAACTGTACAAGAGGGAGAGGATGCTACAATAATCACCTATGGTATGGGTGTGCATTGGGCGGTGGAGATTGCATCGGATTTGGATGAATGGAGCATTGAAATAGTAGATTTGCAAACGCTTGTACCATGGGATAAGTTGGCCGTCGAACAATCCGTCAGAAAAACAGGGAAAGTACTCGTTTGCCATGAAGATACCCTCACAGGAGGTGTTGGAGCAGAGATCGCCGCATGGATTGGTGAAAACCTGTTTCAGCACCTGGATGCGCCGGTTATGAGAGAAGGAAGCCTGGATACCCCTGTGCCTTTTTCCGGGACACTGGAAGAAAACTTCCTACCTAAAGAGAGGATCAGGGAAAAACTCCAATCCCTATTAGATTTTTGATTTGTAGGTCTTTCGGCCGTGGTTCAATATATTTAGTAACTTTCCGTTTGATATTGAGTAGGTGTGTTTGAATGAAATTCCGGAATCTTTACGTATTTCTTATTGTCTTTGTATTGGCACTCGCCAGTTCTGAGAGCGCCTATTCTCAGCTATTGGAAGATCGCAACAAACTCAAAACAGAAAAACGGCAGCGGAAAGGATTTAAACCTTTCAAGAAAAACGTCAAAAAACCTGCTAAAACCAATCAGAAGCCACAAGTAGCCAAGACTCCTCCGGTGAGAAACACTAAAGACAAGGCAGGCGATCAGGGAAAATTCGACATTCGACCAAGGTACACCAGTGACCGGGCCGGGAAAGGCCAAGACAGAAAAGTGGCGCCACGGTACGGCACAGAAAAAGCAGGCGATCAAGGCAAGTTCAAGATTTTCCCAAGGTTTACTCAAGAACATGCCGGTAACCAGGGGAAATTTATAACCGCTCCCAGGTTTACCCAGGAGCATGCGGGTAGCCAGGGCAAGTTTAAAATCGCTCCCAGATACACACAGGAGCATGCCGGCAGCCAGGGGAAAAGAAAAATCGCTCCACGCTATACTCAAGAACATGCGGGGGATCAGGGAAAATTCGTGATCGCCCCTCGATACACTCAGGAACACGCCGGAGATCAAGGAAAATTCAACATTCGACCCAGATATACTCAGGACTGGGCGGGCAAAGGGTCGGACAGAAAAGTGCGTCCCAGATATTCCATACCTCCGGGGTATGTCAGCAATCCTGCCAGTGGGCGGAAGCGGGGCTTTCTTCCCGTAATCCAATTCGGGCAAATGAAACCAAGATACAAGAAAGACAAGTCTTCAGAGTTCTTCGGGCCAAGTGTGGCCCTGGTTTACAGACCGTCTAACTCCGCAGCCAAATACAACAAGAGCGTCAGCAGCTACCAGCGGTACAAGAATAAATCAGGACGAAAATCTCCCTATTATCTCCAAACGTCCTACTTCGGCCCGAAAGTAAAATCAACTTATGTGCCCTCCAATTCGATGGCCAAGCACAATAAGAGCCTGGACGATTATCAAAAATACATAGCAAAGGAACCCAAAAACGCTCCTTACAACCCTCAAGCTCATTTTACCTGGACGGCCAAAAAAAGGCGCAAGGCTAAAAATTCACACCCAAGTGCCAACTATCTGACGGCCAAATATGACGACAGCCGTATGATGAGAAACACAAAAAGGAACGTAAGTGTGACATGGGTGAGGGTATTCGGGAACAAAACACAACCAAAGGGTGTTAAGAAAAAAGTCGACAAGGCTAAGTTCGATAAGGACGAAAAAGATATTTGGAACAATAAAGAGAGAGAGTACACGAGGAATTGACATGAATTGGATAGAATTGAACCAAACCAACCAGCTGGAGCAAATCAAATCAGAATCATTTAACCATCCCGTATTAATTTTCAAGCACAGTACACGCTGCAGCATCAGCAGCATGGCGCTCAACAGGCTTGAGCGGTCCTGGAACCCCCAGGAACTGGAAGGGTTGAAAATCTACTACTTGGATCTGATCCAATACAGGCCGATCTCCAATCAGGTGGCCGAGGACTTTGAAGTAGACCATGAGTCTCCGCAGGTATTGATTATTTCAGATGGAAAATGTGCCTACCACAATTCACACATGGGCATTTCGTACCATGAGGTAAAGAGGATTTTCGAGAGTTTTATGCCTGCTTAGTCAGGCTTCCGCCGAATCCAGGGAATTGATCATTTCCCGGATCTTGGCAGCTTTTCTCCCATAGATAAGGTAAATCAGCAACAGGGCGGCCCCTATTGCTACAGATATGCCTATAAGGTGCACATACCCAACACCCCACAGCAAGTCTGCAGGAGGTTTGGTGTCTGAAAAGAAGCCCTCTACGAGCAGTATGCCCAAAAGGTACCCGGGAACTGCCACGAGCAACGTGGCGATCTGATAGTGCCTGATAAAGCGCAAGATGATCCTGTGTACCTCGTGCAGGTACTGGATCACTTCATTGTCGACGTATTCGCGATCCAGGCGGCGTATGAGTCTTTTGTAATAAAAGAAGAAACCGACGTTCAAGGCAAGAATTGCCGCACTCCAAAACCAAAAACGCTCGTACAGAAAAAACGCCATCAAAAGGGTAAATGCGATCCAATTAATGTGTTGTTCGATTTTCAGGGTGCGGACAAACTTAGCTACGATGTTTTGCGGGCCCTGAGACAGGATCCGTTCTATCGTCTTTCCGGAGTAGTTGAAATCACCAGCCGAATCGTCCGATTTCCATATTTCCCTAATATCCTGCTCTTCCATTGATCAACTTCTTTAACTGATTCTTCACTCTGTTTACCTTGGCTCCTACGTTCGTCACCGTGATACCCAATATCTCTGCCATTTCTTTGTAGCTCTTTTCTTCCAGGTACAACAAAATAATGGCCCGATCTGATTCCTTTAGCATCTTGATGGCCTTGTACAGGGTCTCAAGCCGCTCCTCCTTCTCCACGTCCATCTCCTCATACATTTCAGGCAATTCTTCCCTTGCGGTAAAGACGTTCCTACTCTTTTTCCTCAGCTGAGTGAGGCAGACGTTGAGGCAAACACGATAGACCCAGGTGGAGACCTTGGCTTCCCCTCTAAAGGAGTCAAAGGACCGCCATAGCTGCACGATACATTCCTGGTAATAATCGTTGAAATCATCACGCGTATCAGTGTACACCCTGCATACCTTGGCGATTACACGATGGTTTTGATCCAAAAATACCTGGAAGTCCGGCTGCATATTCGAATCATTAGTTGTCATGGTCATTGGGTTTATTACAACCTACTGAATAGGCATTCTTTCAAAGGGCTTGCTACGGTCAAAAAGGTACCTATAAGTATGATGGGTCTTGCCGACTTCCCCTCCTACCTGCTTGACCACTACGATCATCTTTCGGTTGAAGTCCCCGATCCAGTTCATCTCCAGAATGGGATACCTGCGATAGTCCTTTTGCACCATTTGAGCTGTGGCCATGACGAGTGCACCATCCAGTCCTTTTCCCTGGTGATCGGGCGCCACTCCAAAGACAAGCCCCATCATCTTCTTGTTCGTTCTGCGCCATTTGTGCCATACGAACTTGAGCTTGCCCGGCCAGTCCAGCTTGCCATTCACATGTTTGAAAATCTGGTTGACCTCCGGGAGGTTAATGTAGAACGCCACAGGCTCCCCTTTGTAGTAGGCAAACCAGATTATCTTTTCGTCAATGATGGGCTTCATCTGTTTCATGATCCCTTCGGACTGTTCCTTGGTCATCTCAGCCACCCCTTCGTGGCTGGCCCAGGCCTTGTTGTACACCAGCCGGAAGTCCTCTGCGTACTTTGCGAGGTTCTTGATGCGCATGTGCTCAAAAGAATAGTCCGGATCTTGATTGAGTAGATCGGACTTAGCCATGATCCTGGGATGGAAAGGGTCAAATGTGTTTCGGATGAATGTGAACTGCTTGTAGTAGACCTGAAAGCCATAGTTCTCAAACAGCTCCTGGTAGTAGGGTGGGTTGTAGTTGCACTGGTAGTTGGGCTCAATATCAAACCCATCAATCAGCAGCCCCCACCATCGATCTCTGTCACCAAAATTAATAGGGCCATCCATGGCCTCCATGCCCTTATCTTCCAGCCAGGCCTTTGCCGTATCAAAAAGCAGATTGGCTGCCTCCTGATCGTTGATGCATTCGAAGAACCCCATGCCTCCTGTGGGCTGGTCGTTGTTTTTGAGGGCGGTGCGCTCGTTGGTAAAAGCCGCTATCCTACCGACTACCTGCTGTCCATCCATCAACAGCCAACGGCTGCACTCGCCATATTTGAAAGTCTTGTTCTTAGAGGGGTCAAATACATTGTTGATGTCCTTGTCAAGGGGGCGTATCCAGGCGGGCTCGTTTTTGTTGATATCAATGGCGACCTGGATAAACTGCTTGCTGTGCTTAGGTGAATTGACTTGTATGACTTCCATGCGGTAAACATAGGGGAGAAAACGGTCTCTAAAAAGGGATCGTAAAAAGGGGGTGAAAAAATATTTTGGATTTTTTTTCAGAGCATTTGAAAAAGTCAGAACTAAAATTATCTTTGCACTCCGTTTAACGAAATGGTCCGTTCGTCTAGGGGTTAGGACGCCAGGTTTTCATCCTGGTAACAGGGGTTCGATTCCCCTACGGACTACTACTAAAACGAATAAAAAGGGATAAATAGGTGATCAAAAGCCTTTTATCCCTTTTTTATTTAACTTTCCATTCACAGCGATTCCCGGTAATTCATGGCAATTGTTTTACGATTTGTTTTATGATTTTCTTCACCCCTTATGGGCATCACATTCAAACCTGTATTCAATAGACTTAAGATAAAGAACAAATCCGGTCTGTATTCAATCCACATAAGGGTCACAATAGACCGAAAAGCAGAATACATTAACCCAAAACTCCCTAAGATTCAAGAAAAGTATTGGTCAGGAAAGCAAAACAAATGGGTTAAAGAATCACACCCCAACTCCTATGAAGTTAATAGCCTACTACAAAGAAAACTTGCTGAATTAGATAATTTCATAGTACGCACCCGGATCAATGAAAGAGCTGTCACCTTTTCCTCAATCAAGGACTTCTATTTCAAGCAGGGAGACGGAACAATATTCAATGATTTCGCACAAGACTATGCAGACAACACAAAGGGGTTTGCACTGAACACGATCAAAGTATATAAGACCTTTCTAAAACACCTCAATGGATTCAATCCTAAAATCAAGTTTGCAGAACTGAATGAACCATTGCTAAACTCATTTAAATCATACTTAGAAAACGAACAAGGACTCAATGGGGGGACAACCAAAAAGTATTTCGATAAATTCAAAGTAATCTGTAAAGAGGCAGTTAAAAAAGGATACCTGGAGGTGAATCAAAATCCGTTTTATATATCTGACCTGAGGATCAAAGTAAACAAGCCGAAGAGAACCTATCTGGAGCTTGATGAAATCAGAGCAATTAGAAATCTGAAACTATCAGGGCAAGTTCTCGAGATGCACCGGGATCACTTTATGTTCCAAATCTATTCAGGCCTATACTATAAGGATCTCAAAGACTTGAGAAAATCAGATCTCAACAAAAACGAGCTGGGCCTATACATCATGGGAAATCGTATAAAAAATTCTAATGCCTTTATTATACCGATATACAAGTTCCCTAACGCAGAAAGAATCATAGAGAAGTATTGGGAAGAAGAAAGTGATTGGGTATTCCCCAAGACGGTCAGCGATCAAAAATTTAATGATCACTTAAAGACACTAGCCATAAAAGCGAAAATCAATAAGAACATTACAAACAAAGTGGCTCGTCATACGAATGTACAAATTTGGATAGGCATGGGTGTTGAAAGGCAATTTGTTTCAAAGATGGTGGGGCATACAGAAGAGACAACTACACAAGAGTACTATGATGTTTCAATACATAATATTAATTCGAAAGTAGCGAATATTAATTTTGAAGATGTGGGCATATGAGTAAAGAGAAGAAAATATCTATTACGCACTTTGAAAACGAAAAACTTAAGGAAATTTCATATGGGCAATACTCATTCAAACCAATCTATTTCAGAGTTGTTTATGACAGAAAAAAGGTCACTTTACCAAGTGCCTGGTTTACTCATTACATAGAGCAAAGATTTAACTTCACTGAAGAGAATGTTGAAGACTTAACTAAACATGATAAGAAAACCATCTCTTTAATTATAGAAAAACAAATAGAAGACAATGGAGGGTTTAGCTTAGACACTTTTAAATACTATTACAAGCAGTATTCCCAAAACATATTTGAGCATGCCGAAAATCTCTTGTCTGAAAAATTGAGTGAATTACTTGAAAAAGTCGGCTTTCATCAACTTTCCGTTTTATTAAACCCGGCAACTAAGAAATTAGATTTTATTGAGGCTATTCTAATCATTAATGAAATAAACCACATTTACAAAAAGTCGAAGCCAAACTCCAAACTCATTACCGGGAGCGAATATTTGGAATACGCCTATTACTATTTGAAGCAACAAAGCCATGTTAATTCAATACCCTTTGATAATTTTATGACTGGGAAATTTGACCTTACTGATGAACTCAAGCTAGAGTCCAAATCAGTTTATTTTCCTTTAATTAGATGGATTCAATGCGATTACAAGTATAATTTCGATATGCATGAATCAAAGATAAAGTCTAGTATTCTTTCATTTCTTGACGAACTTCATGAAAAATTAATTGTTTCATAATTTTTTTTTATTTGTGAAACATAATATGTTTGTCCTATAACAACTAGGAATCAAGAGTTCCATATGTTCCATCATAGTACGAACAGTCATGAATAATAATACATCAGACATTCAACAGCTCGTTGTTCTTCCAAGCGGGGCTCTTGAAAAACTTCAGTCCACTCAAGAGCAAATTCTGAAACGTTTAAACGATCTGCAAATCAAGCCTTCTGGAGAGGAGTATTTAACTGCCTCAGAATTTATGGAACGAACAAAAATATCTAGAGCGACATTCGACGAGAAACGAGCTAATAACGAAATCAAAGTAATCAAGAAAGGGCGAAAACTCTATCTGGAACCAGATGCAGTACGAAAGTACTTTGAAGGGTAAAAAATAAAAGCAACCATTGCCGTGGTTGCCATTATTACGAAGCTTTGTGCTCCTTTGTGTTCTTGTAAAAGTAGCCATAGCTTCAGAAAATTCAAAACTTAAATGAAACTATGGAGACTGAAAATTCACCACTGGATAACTATATCCTAAATAGCAATCTCACTAAATCTCAAGCCCAAAAGGCTTTCAAGCGCTATAAATCCGAACATCAACATTCAAAACGCTTTAAGGGATCTCATCAACTGTTGGGCAAGTACATCATTAGCCTGATCCTCGATTCATGGAATGGCAAAACCCTCAATGATCGTGAAAAAGGATTCTACCTTGAAACCAATAAGACTTCTCTTTCCAAACTGTGTGATTGTACACCAAAGTCTATTTACAACCAAATAGCACGGTTGACTGAACTCGAATTCTTACTCAAATGTGAGGCCATTAAAGGAGGTCTTAGACTTTGGGTTAACCCAAAAACCATAGTCGATTCTTCTTGCCCAGGGATGAAAAAAATTCATCCATTAAGTAAAGAACTAATTGTAAAAAATAAAACTATCAATGGGGATAAAGAAAAAATCCCCAAGAACACTAAGGAGCAATTCTCGCCTGGGACTGATGTGCAAAAATCTGTGTGCAACGTTCCAGGTGAAAGCTCTGAGTACCCTCAAAAAATACTAGACCATCTCTTGCGCAAGATTTATCCAAATCAATCGCCAAGTATGAAAAGAAGACGGATACTCTTAAAGTTGGTCCAGAGTAATCTCTCTAGAAAAGCATCAATCGATCAATTCAGTGAATTTGATGCCTATTACTCGCATATGAAACTGATTGACAAGGCACACCATTGGTTCAGGGAGCATCCGGAAGTAATACCCCCCGACCCTTACCATTTCTTGTCATTTTCCAAAAGCGGATTCAGGCTATGCCGCATCGAAGAATGGGAAAAGTCAAAGCAGCGTGCTCAACTGCTTTACCCCGTTCGGAAGAAAATCATCAATGAATCGAAAGCGATTGCAAAGTCAGACCGGCTTGGCAGAAAACTCGCCAAAATAGAAGAACAAACCAAACTATTAAACACCGTGAATGATCCAAAATTTACTGAATGGTACAAAAGCCACTTTATCAATTTGTATCAGTCATGAGCATTCAATTTACCGATAAGATGAAATCCCAGGCTCAAACAAGAATGTGGGTCAAGTGGAAGTACTTGATCAACGGTTATCCAGACATGATCTATCACAGCTTTGAAACCAAACGTTCATTAGCCAGTCAGGATATTAATCATGGTCTAAATGGTTTGATCAAGCTCATCAAATCTGAAAAATTGGCTGGGAAATTCCTCGTGGCCATCATATATGACTGCAGAACAGACCAGGAAATCATGAGATTCTATGGCTGACTAATGTCCACTAATATCTCTAATATCAACTAATATGACATTATCTCACATTAATACACATTAACATGGCTATCAAAATATCGATTATGAACGAAAAAGGTGGAGTGGGCAAAACCACGACCACCAGTAGCCTTGGAAGCATACTAGCTCATCGAGGCTACAAAGTAGCTTTAGTTGACTTGGATCCTCAGACAGATTTATCAGTGAGTTGTCCAATTCAAGACTACTCTAGCGACATTTTCGATTGCCTTTTTGAGTTGAATAAAGTCAAAGCAGTCAATGTAAACCCAAGGCTCGTGATTATACCAGGCAGTCCAAAGTTGCAGCCGCTCAACTTCATGGATAAAATCAAGCTTCATGATGAATACATGCTGGCGAATCATAGGATGGTGCTAAAAACATTTTTTAGTTCCATAGACGATGCGTGTGATTTTATCCTATTTGATTGTCCACCTAATCAGGAAATCATAGTGCAGAACAGCTTAGCAGCTTCTGATTACGTCTTGATCCCAACAATGCCGCATTCATTTAGTCTCAATGGCATCAACAGTGTATTGTCACTCACCTCTAAATTCAAGCAAATTAATCCTGAGTTGGAGCCACTGGGAATACTCATGAACAACTATGACAAGAGGAATAAGATTGATCAGGCAGTTTACGAACTCTGCCAGGAACAATATGGATCTCTTATGTTCAAGACCCCCATTAGAATAAACACGAAGCTCAAAGAGAATACCCACTTGGGTATCGAAATCATCGAGTACGCCAGGGAATTGGAGAATAGACGAATACCACAGAAGTTCTCAGGTTTTGAAGACTTCATGTCTGTAACGGATGAATTAATCAAAAAAATAAAGGTAGTCCATGCAGGATAAGGATCTATTTAAGAGCCCAAAGGCTCGTCATACCGGCAATAACTTGTTTGAGCAAGGTAAAGGCATGCTTGATGATTTTAAGGATCGAAGTGATTTACAAAATCAGGAAGTTCCAAAGACTCACTCCCTGACCATACTGCCGAGCTACATTGATAAAATGAGGGACTATGTCCACCATGCCAAAATACACGGCAATCCATACTTCACTCAAGGAATGCTAATCCAGGAGGCGCTAGACCTCTTCTTTGAAAAAATAAATATAGAAATCCCGGAGCGACCTAAAGAAGTCATAAACGCAGAAAGGAGACGCACCGGGAGAAGGAAATCTAAAAAAGCTGGAAGCCATGATAGGAATGAATTGGGATTTGAATAGGCCAGCTTTTTTTGTTTCCTGCGAGCAATGCAGAAGTAACACGTTTACTCTGAAATCGTACTTCTGCGCTCGTTTTTTCTACACTGCGTTTGAAAAAAGGTGATAGGATAAGTGCCAAGGCCGGAGGTAGATATCGAAGAGAAACTTATAAGGTTCAAAACCTTTCGATGCTCAGAGAATGACTTCTCGGAGATATCCTCCTATTGCCACCTTCACAAAATCTCCCTCCTGGATTTGGTGAAGACGGGCATGGGCAAAATACCCAAACAAAAAGCCTATCCTATCATGAAGGCGATTAAAACTGATCTGTTTCGAATTGGAAATAATCTCAATCAAATCGCCAAACAATTGAACAGCGGCAACCGCGCTACACGAATCATGGCAGCTTCTCGTATTTCGGAATTAAAAGAATTGAAGCAGCAGTTAGATATCTTAACCCAAAAGATCAAATGATTGCCAAGGTCAAGACACGATCAAACCTATCCGGACTGATGAGTTACTTGACTAAGGACACTAAAGAGTGGGAATGCCTTGGTGACAACATGGGTGACATTCCAATAGATGCACAACTCGAAGCCATGCAATGTGTCGCAGATCAAAATCAAAGACTCAAGAAAAACGCCTTCCATGGATCTATTAGCCTCAAACCTGAAGAGCGGAACAAACTGAGCAAAAAAGACTGGCAGACTATTGGCCATGGTTTCATGAAACACATGGGATTTGAAGATGCCCCTTATTCTTTGATCATCCATAAAGAGCGAGCTCACCTACACATCCATTGTGCCGCCAGTCGCACCAATTACTTTGGTGATACGGTCTCAGATTCCATGTCCTATATAAAAGCTATGGAGTACATGAGACTCATGGAAATTGAATATGGGCTAGACATCCTGGAAACACCTGAAATGTACACAGGCACAAAGGCCAAGTCATCCAAAGAACTCCACGCCGAAAAAAGAGGAGAGAAACTGGTTAAAACTAAGATCAAGGATATAATTGATCAGGCGATTCTCAACGCTACGGGAACCACCTATCAGGAATATGATAGAGACTTCATATCGATGGTCAAAAAAGCCGGCATTGGGGTAAAACTCCATAAACACAAAAGCGGTGAGGTCTATGGGATGTCCTTTGACATGGAGGGGCGAGTATTTAAGTCATCAAAACTTGGCAAGAAGTATCAATACAAACAACTAAAGGCAAGGCTAAGAAAGCATTTCAACCATAAGTACAGAATCAAAATGAAGATAGAGGTGCCCAGGGCTACAACCAAAAAGCCATCTCAAAGTATAGCTCAGGAGAAAGGCCCTAAACGATCCAAAGGCCTCGGATATGGCCATGATCAGGAAGAGGATGAGGAAATTAGGAAAGGTCGTAAATGGGACATAAATTTATGAAGTGCCTAATTGGTAAAACATTAAATAAAAAAAATAAACATGACCGAAAAAGAACTCAGTGACATCATCGAAAGCAGGAATCTGCTCGATACCGATTGGGAAGAAATTTCACGACTAATGACCATCACGGTGCGAGAGGATTTGAGGAAAGCTGAGGAGATAAGGAAATCGAAACAAAAGGACTAGTCCGGTTCAATATCAAATCTCGAAAAACGCATCTCTCTTAAAAGCCCCATGCTCATCATGCATGGTGTAACCCAACTGATTGGTAAGTAGCTTAACCCCTTCGATTTCAAAATCAGGCATATTGTGATGGTTGTGGCCATAGATCCAATAGTCAATCTTATGCCTGCGCATCATGTCATTCAAATCATTATGAAATCCCTCACTTAGGTCAGATACAAATGGATAGTTGCAGTAGGTATCTGAAAAAGGAACATGGTGAGTCACCACCACGACCTTTTCATCATCGTCCTTATTAGACAAGTGACGATCAAGAAAATGCAGACTGGTCTGATTGCATAAGTTGTGATCCCTGGCTCTTAACCTCTTTCCCTCAAAAGTACTTTGGCGAAAGTCGTTCATGCCCTGCTCAATCCGATAGGGATTCCTGATATGAGTCCAAAGCGTGGTAAATAGGAAAACGGTATCATCAATCTTGACCGACTTATTATTGAGATAAGTCACGTTGTCCCTCACCTTCCATTCGAAATCAGGGATCACCTCGCTTACGTCTTTACACTTCCCATAAAACTCATGATTGCCGGGAATTAGATAAACCTGCTTCCAATTAGTAGATATATAATCGAAGAATTCGTAATCACTAAAATGCTCCAGCTTAAAATGGCATATGTCACCAGCAAGAATCAGTACATCCGCAACCGGCTCCAAAGGGTTGTGATAGAGGAATGTCCTGTTCTCGGGAAACTCCAAATGAAGGTCTGATGCGTACTGGATTTTCATTGATCACTTAAAGTCCGGCCATTTTTGTTTTGGCCTTTTGCAAAAGTGATTCGAATGACTCAATATTAATAGTTTTAGAACTCATCATTTCCGATGAAGTGTAGTACCATTTGATGCTGCTGTCCTTTGTATAACCCACTTCGAACCCATCAACGGTTTTAAAGAATCGCTTAACTTCCTTTGCTGAGTTGGTCTGGTCTGAGCCTGCATACCCCTTTAGCTTCGCAATAGCATCTACCAATTTGTTGAGATCACCTTGTTCGATTCTTGGTTCCCTTCCTCCCAGGTGTAGGAATTTCAATATGTTAGAACCGTAAGAAACTACTAGAATTCTGGTCTGAAGTGTTTCCCGATCCATGGTCAATTGATCAAAGTCGTAAGCGACTTCTGTAACAAGCGCTCCGGTCGTGCCGACTGCTGTCCAGTACTTGCTAGTGGTATTTTCTTGTGCTGCTAGCTCAAGGGTTGCAAATAGACTTACAATGATTAAAATCATCTTATTCATAGCTGATTGTTTAGGTTGAAAATTATTACAATAAAAACACCTAATTAGGTGTATCTATACAATGGTAACAAAAAAGCGGTTTTATTCCATTATTTGATTCATGAAAAATCAAAATGAGCAGGTTGCCAAACTTGCCAGGAGGATAAAATCACTTCGTATTTCTAAAGGATATACCAACTATGAAACCTTTGCCTATGAGAAGGGTATATCCCGCTCCCAGTATGGCCGATATGAAAATGGTGAAGACCTCAGGTTTTCTAGTCTTATGAGGGTCATTGAAGCTTTTGATATGACACCATCAGAGTTTTTTGGTGAGGGATTTGAATAAAGTCTTACTTTTTTAATTGGTGCATGGATTCTAAACCAGATGAGATTAATGATTGTCACTGACTGTTATTTGACAAAGCCAAAACGTGTTATATGGCTTCATTAAAGTCAATGATTAATTTTACTAAACCTGTTATATATAATGGATATAATAAACATTGACCAATACGAATTTCTTGAGTCCAAATTCCCGAACCTTAGAATTGTTACTGTTGGTTGGATGCGAAGAGTCAATAGGGACTTGTCTATCAATGACGAAGTTCTTTCTCTTATTTTAGGAAAGGAGGAAGGGTTTGTGAGAAAATTAAAAAGTGACAAAATCCTTAGCCCTGACTTGAGGACGGCTCTTTGGCATATTTATAGAAATGAATACCATCGGTTAAAAATTCGTAAGATAATAGATGGAAAATGACCCAATTGGAAAGGTTCAGCAAGACCAAATGGGTAATTCTAATATAAAAGAGTTTCAACTTGAAGGACATTTGTATGCCGAAAAATAAATACAAATGTCCCTCAAGTCAATACTCCTACAAGTCCATTATACTTGGCAAAAACTAGATCGATACGATAACGATATCTCAAGAGGCAATAAGTTACCATTGCCTGTAAACTCTCATCAATAGTTAATCGTTTCTCGAAAATCCTCCGGTTTCAAATTAGTCGTGAAAGCCAACTTGATATTGATAGAGTTGCTTAAAAAAATTGACCATTTTCTTTCTAAAAGGCCTTCCTAAGGATTAGGGGTGACTGCTTGTGAGATTTGATTTATTCGTTTTCTGCTCCGGGTGCAAAACGAAAAATCAAATTAAAGCAAACTAATATTATGAAAGATTCAACATGGAAGTCACCCGGCCTTTTTTACATTATCACGATTGATGATACCACTAAATTTGGTATTACAACAAATTGGCCCAAGAGAAAGGAGAAGTACATCAGAGACAATCGAAGTGCATCCATCAAAATTGAGTATTTCGATTTTTGGGATGAATACTGGCAGACAGAGTTTATCGAAAGTATAATTCGCAGGAGGCTTAAGCCTTGGGTACTTGAAAACTCTCATGAGTATGTCAGTCAGGACTTACCGCTCGAGTGTGTCATCGCTTGCTATGAGCAAACCAAAGAGTTCTTGCTCCAAAACAATGAATTGGAATACGCTGAGTCATTCCATCTCAACGGAAATGATCGCTACGGCTATTATCAACAGTATTTTGATATGATAAGGGAGAGGCTTGAACATCAAATATGAATGAGTAGTTATATAAGGATTCAGGCACAAGCGCTTAAGAAGTGATTGTTCCCAATGTGTGAATATTTCGCATAATCTTGTTACTCAAATTTCTATTTAGTTGGGCATATGTATCAAAAAAAGAAGCACATGATTATTAAATTATGTGCTTCTTTTTATGTCATGCATTACTAATAAGGATTAATCAATAAACTGGTATGCACGGATGTAGTCTACTTTATACTCTATCGGAAAAGCACTATCATCAATTACACCACCGTTGTTTCCTCCAAGTGCAAGATTCAAAATGAAGGATTGTCCAAAGTCACTACCTTGATATCGAAAAGGGTTCATTCGATTGCCTTGCCATCCTTCATTAAATGTTTGACTCAAATCAATAGTGTTTAGTAACTCGCCATCCATATATATTTTAATAAACTCAGAATCCCAATCCATCCGCCAAATGTGATATTTATCCACCCATTCGCCATCTACATTAGTCCAACGTGTTATAGGAATCTTTTGAGAATCCCAAACACCCGTCCAGGCTTGATTGGCACTCCAGGCAGCATTAGCTAATATGCTTTGGTCATAAAATTCCATGATATCTATTTCGCCTCCAATAGGCCAATCATACTTACTACCTGTTGTCCAGATTGCCGGCCAACATCCACTAGAAGTTGGAATCTTAGCTCTTATTTCAAACCGTCCATACATGAAATAGTGTGTTCCCCAAGTGTTGATAGAACTTGACGTATAAGGATAACCATCGTGATCCTTTCGAGCCGTTATCACCAGGCTACCATCCCTGATTATACAGTTTTCCTCACTGTTCGAATAATATTGGTCTTCATTGTTTCTGACATAGCCCATTTCATAGTTCCAGTCAGCAGATGAAGGAGGTCCATCGATATCAAATTCATCAGACCAAACCAACTCGTACCCGGAATACTCATGAACAGTTTCTGAGATTGCAAAAGGATCAGCTTCTTCCTTAGTCAGGGTTGTAAAACTTTGCTCAGCACTATAGTAAACACTATCATCAAGATCCTTAGCATATGCCCTCACATAGTAAGTTCGATCTGAAATCAGGTCACGCAAATAGTTTTGAAAACTTAGCGAATCGATTTCATTCTCAATTCTCTGACTACCTACGACAGGATTAGAAGAGGTCCCAAAAACAATCCCCTTCTCGGGCAATTCTTCCCAGTTGGACATCAGAGACACTTTGCATAATGCTCCATCATGCTTTATATCACTAATTTCCAGTTGAAAGGACAATTCCAGGGGAACCTGGATGTCATCGTCTTCACTACAGGACCAGAGTAATACAACAGCTCCGGTCAACAATAAGCCCCTAAAGGCAACAAGCATTGTTTTAATATTCATAATACGACTTTAGTTTAAATAGTTCTTCACTCTTGCCACAAGTAAGAGTGCAGGTACAAAGAAGTGCTGAAAATGAAATTATGACAGGGTCTTATTTTTCAGATTAGAGGGTCTGAGTATTCAAACACAACCTTTACATCAAATCGACGAATGTCAGATAATGAGTGAGCCTCTATCAAGAGACCCGACGAAATCTATGAATTGCTTTCTTGTTAGCGATTTACTTCTTTCCCTTATCAAGCCAATTTCATAACGCAGCGATTTTCCGACCTCAGAATACCGACTTAAGCTAACCGGCATGGCAAAAACCATTGTCCAATTCACAAAATATAGGGGGGTGATTCGCCAACCCCCTGATCCTACTAAATATTCAGGAATTCAAGGGCTACTTTTATCTGAGGATTGTAATAGACAATCAAGGAGAAAGTTCTATCAACTGATCATTTCGCCTAAACAGGCATCTAAAACCCTTATTTACACTAAAGCTCAAATGTCCGTGATCATAGGTACTTTGACACAATTGATGACATACAGAACACATTAGATTAGATACAAAAGATGAATACTAAGAAAATTATGCTCACAGGGTATCTTTTGATATTCTTTATAAGCTCAGCACTACCACAAGACACCTATCCCTTGATAAATAATATCGTTAATCGAAACTCAGTCAGTCTGGATGGAAAGTGGCGGTATATTGTCGATCCAATGGAAAACGGATACTATGACTATCGTTACAACCTTCATAAAAACGGCTACTTTGTCAATCAAAAAGCAGGATCTAAAAGTGATTTGATTGAGTACGATTTTGATAAAGCAAACCAAATAAATGTACCGGGAGACTGGAATACGCAGAAAGAAGATCTCTTTTTTTATGAAGGCACCCTATGGTATAAAAAAAGCTTCAACTACCAAAAGTCCGACCAAAGGACATTTCTTCACTTCGGTGCTGTAAACTACGACGCAAAGGTTTACTTAAATGGCAAAAAATTAGGAGAGCACCAGGGCGGTTTTTCACCATTCAATTTTGAAGTTACCGATAAATTAAATGACGGAGAGAATTTTGTCATTGTCAAAGTAGACAACACCCGAAAAAAGAACCATATTCCTACCGTCAACAGTGATTGGTACAACTTTGGAGGAATCACACGATCCGTAAAATTGATCGAAGTACCCAAGACTTTTATTCGCGATTTTTTTATTCAATTAAAAAAAGGTGGCACGAACGAAATAGAAGGCTGGGTGCAATTGGACGGCAGCAAACTGCAACAAAGCATCACGATTCAAATCCAGGAAGAAAAAGTATCTGTCACTTCAGTGCCTGATGCATCTGGGCTGGCACATTTTAAATTCAAAGCTAAACTAGAGTTATGGTCTGATCTAAACCCAAAGAGATACGACGTAAAAATATCCACAGACGAGGATGTGGTAACCGATCAAATTGCGTTTAGATCCATTGAAGTAAAAGGAGAAGATATCCTGCTCAATGGTGAATCAGTATTCTTAAAAGGAATCAGCGTGCATGAGGTTGCTGCATTTACCAGTGGTCGTGTGGTAGCTCCGGAGCAATGTCGAACTTTATTGAATTGGGCTAAAGAACTTGGGTGTAATTTTATACGACTGGCCCACTACCCTCATAATGAAGACATGGTACGTATGGCTGAGGAAATGGGCATCATGCTGTGGTCTGAAATCCCTGTCTATTGGACGATCGATTGGCAAAATCCTGAGGTATTCAATAATGCCGAAAAACAGCTCATGGAAATGATCAACAGAGATAAAAACAGAGGTGCCATTATCATGTGGTCTATCGCCAATGAGACACCCATAAGTGAACCTAGAACTGATTTCCTAAGGCGTTTGACCGTCGCAGCGAAACAGGAAGACAATACAAGGCTATTGACAGGAGCTCTAGAACCCCATACCGAGGATGGAGTAAGAGTAATCGATGACCCATTAGGCAAGCATTTGGATGTAATCGGGGTGAACAACTACTGTGGATGGTATGGAGGCACTCCTCAATCATGTGCCACTCAAAAGTGGCGAATGGATTATAACAAGCCCCTGGTGATTAGTGAATTTGGAGGCGGCGCTCTGCAAGGTCTTCACGATAAACCTGAAGTACGATGGACAGAAGAATATCAAGAAGCAGTCTATCAAAACAACATAGAAATGCTCAAAGGCATCCCCTTTTTAAGAGGAACCACACCTTGGATACTCATGGACTTCTATTCGGCCAGACGACCCTTGAATGACATCCAGGATTTCTATAATCGAAAAGGGCTAATATCGGATCAGGGGATCAAGAAGAAAGCCTTTTTCACTCTACAGGAATACTATCAGGAAATAAGCAAAAATAAGCGCTAACGATTGCCGTTTCACTCTTCGTCAAGAGCACCCGCATCAAATACTTATAGCATCATGATGCTGCCAAAGAATTCGAAGCGTAAAATCTTTTTGGACAGAATTATAATTATTGATTAATCATGAAAAACATTAAAATATACTCTCCCATATTCTTGCTGATTTACGCTGCACTTTATAACTGTCAGTCACCGCAAGGGTCGGGCAAAGAATCCACCATGGGATCAATACATAATCCCGTAGTAGACATCCCATGTGCTGATCCATCCATTGTGAGCTACAATGGAAAGTACTACATATATGCTACAGTCGACCCATGGGGTGGAGAGGAACTTGTCGTACTGGAAACGACCGACTTTTTGTCTTTTGAAAGAAAGCATATTCAGTGGCCCAACTTAAAAGAATGTAAGAGCCCTACATCTGGTAATGACCGGGTATGGGCACCAGGAGTAATCCAGGGCAAGGATGGCAAGTTTTATATGTACGTGACGGTTCACAATGAAATTTGGGCTGGAGTCGCCAATCACCCCCTTGGCCCCTGGAAAAATGCCAAGGAAGACAATACTCCACTGATAAAAGGAGATATGTTTCCAGAGTTTCACATGATCGATGCAGAGCCTTTCATAGATGACAATGGGCAAGTGTACCTCTATTGGGGATCAGGATTGGACTGGAAAAACGGTCATTGCTTTGTAGTGAAGTTGGATGACGATATGGTTTCTTATTACCCAGACAAAATTCGGGACGTCACCCCTCCCAACTACTTTGAGGCACCCTTTATGCTCAAGCGAAATGGCAAATACTATCTCATGTACTCACAAGGTAAATGTATTGACAATTCATACAAAATCAGAGTGTCGATCGGTGATACACCTTATGGTCCATGGACAGAAATGATATCAAGCCCGATTCTTTCCTCTTCACAAGATTCTACCACCCTCGGACCAGGTCATCACACAGTTTTTAATGCGCGTGGCCAAGATTACATTCTTTACCATCGAATAAAAGATAATAGCAACACTCTTTTGCGCGAATTGGCAATAGATAGCTTAAAATATGATGAGCTGGATAATATTCAAAAAGTAACTGTGAAAGGTGTCAAGGCCTTGAAAAAGTGACAAGACCGATAATCTAAATAAAAGATGCCTTATGGCATCCTCCCTTGATACTTACCGCCACTGTCATCGATGATTCGCCGAGTAGTTCCCTTGAATACGGTTAACCAGTCACCCATTGCTCCGTTTTCCAAAAATTACCTTTATGAAAAGTTTAGAATTGTCAGTAAAACACACGAAACCTCATGATGAATAATAAATTAATGGACTTTAGTAATATGAACAATATTGTCAGGCCATGCTTGACCATGATGTGTTTTGTTTTAGTCGCATCCTGCCAGCCTAAGCCTGAAAACTATGTGGCATACTTATTTCCGTACTTTGTAGGTAATGGCCCAGGTGAAGAGGCTATTCACTATGCGCTCAGTGATGATGGGTTGAATTTCTATGCATTAAATCGCAACCAGCCGATTATCGCCTCCAAAGACATTAGCTCTACAGGAGGAGTTAGAGATCCCCACATATTGAGAGGAATGGACGGTTACTTCCGAATGGTTGTAACCGATCTCTACGTACCTGAAATGGGTTGGAATAATTTCTCAATGGTAATTATGAAATCCAAAGACCTGATAAATTGGACCTCTAGCGTGATTAATATACCAGAAACGTTCCCTGAGGAATTTTCCAACGTCAATCGAGTATGGGCACCTCAGTCAATATTTGATCCTGAAGAAAATAAATACATGCTTTATTGGTCTATGAGAATTGATGAAGGTATTGACATTATCTACTATGCCTATGCAAATGATGAGTTTACAAGCCTTGCCACAATCCCAAAACAGCTCTACTATAGCCCCTCAAGTAGTCCATGTATCGATGGTGATATCATATTTCATGAGGGGCAGTACCACTTATTTTTTAAGAACGAAGGACCTAAAAAAAGTATATTCAAAGCCGTATCAGATCATCTTACATATGGATATGTTGAGCTAGAAAAAGAAATGGATCAATCCAAAGAGGCCGTAGAGGGTTCATCAATTTTCAAACCGATTGGCTCAGATAAGTATATCCTAATGTACGATGTATACATGACAGGTCATTACCAGTTTTGTGAATCCACTGATCTTGAAAACTTTAGTATAATTGATGACGACATATCTATGGACTTTCATCCAAGACATGGTACAGTGCTGCCCATCACATCGAAAGAAAAGGAAACTCTCCTTAGAAAGTGGGGAAATCAATAGAGGAGTCGGCATATTTCAAATCCAAAATAGACTGTGAGGCTACCAGTATAAAAGAATATGACCTTTCTTTAAAAAGCCACTTTTCCATTAACTGTCTATTTAAAACCTGAACCCATTGATCGAGTTAGCTTTTTCACTCGAACGCACCTAGGCTGGTACCAAAGAACATTTGTGACCGAACCGAAAGTAAACAAAGCAGCTGGATTACATGATAACTATTCCAACGATATGAAATGATCCCTTCTGAGAAGGACAATCACTATTTTCAGAAATACTTTATCCGTTTCTCTAGTAATTAGGCCATTCTTCCGTACAGCAAACGAAACAGGCTCTCCCCGCCGAAGAGATATCGTAACTATGGGACAATGTACAGGATCGATTACCTTGACCAGACTCCATAATGATTTAGATATTCCTTCATAAAGCAGGATTGTTCACCTCCATTAGCTTATCAGCTCATTATGGAGAGCGGACTAGCAATCATAAAAAAATGACCCTGAGCATCCGCCCAGGGTCATAGACAAATGAGAAAATCAATTGTGACTTTCGAAAACTAAAATATATGAATAATTGTACGTATTTGCTTCTAGCCGATAGCATTCATGCGGCATGGCTCCCCAACTATTATCACCTCCAACACCTCTCTGAGCCAGATCAATATGAAGTGTCACCAAGTCGGAATATCTCAAATCTGTTGGATGTTGTTGCTTTTTAGTCAAACCCGGATCGAGATCTTCAGTTTTTAAATTTAGCGCACTAAAATTGAAGGGTTGTAAGCCATGAATAGTATAGGTATTTCCTTCATCATCAGATACCTTTAACCATCTGAGATCGGTATGATTGCCGTACTCTTGTGGACGGATATAAGGCATTCGTTGTTCACTCACCTTATGCTCCCAGATACCCAGAAAAGCTGCAGATTTTCGGTCTGAGTAGTTTTCTTCAGGCCCTCTTCCATAATACTTCACATTATCGTATGATCCGGGCAAAAACATTCTCATTCCAAACCTCGGTATCTCTGGCAATCTCTTACCACTTAAATCAAGTGATGAAGTGACTTTTATAGATCCATCGTTCCTAATTAGATAGTCTATCTGATAAGGGACACCCAAGTCCTGTAGTTCATATGTGACACTAATTGGCAGACCATCTTCAACTTGCTCGGCAACTTCAACCTGACGCACTACCCTATTGACATGCGCCGTTTTCCATACGCCTGACTTTTCTGGCATCCTGTTTCCAAAGTCATTATCTACCGGAGCTCTCCAAAAATATGGTTCAGGCATTCGTACCAATTGTTTTCCCTCAAGTTTCAAGAAAGAAAACTCTCCCTTCTTTTTGTCAAATTCACCATTAATAGTACCTGCGACAAAACTGATTTTGTCACCATTAGTTTCTACGATTAGCTTTCCTTCAGATGATGGCACCGGGTCAAGGGAGTCTGATATCAAAATCTGTTCTCTAGCTATTTCATGTCCTGAAGGGATCATCGCTGTAGCGACCTTGGTATAAGCAAAAACGTTTATATAGTATTCTTGCCCTGACTCCATCTTAGGAAGTTTCACCTTAACCGATGTGGTCGAATGTGCGGCAGCTTCGACTTTAAAACTCCTAGTAGTTTGCAAATGGCCATTCATAAATAGCTCCCATTTGAATTCAAACTCATCCAAATCTGTAAAGTCGAATAGATTTCTAAGCGATAGCGATTTGCTTTTATCGTCCCATCCGAATTGAATATTCTGGTACACTTTTTTTACTTCCTCCAACCCCGGATGAGGCACCCTGTTTGCCGAGATCAATCCATTGGCGCAAAAGTTTTCGTCATGTTGTAAATTCAATCCTCCCAGATCACCACCATATGCCCAGTAGGTGCCATTTTCATCTTGGGATTTTATTCCCTGATCAACCCAATCCCATACAAAGCCTCCCTGCATATGTTTACTATTTAGGATTACATCCCAGTACTCCTTAAAATTACCGTTGCTATTGCCCATGGCATGCGAATATTCACACATGATGTAAGGCCGGGTCTTGTCTGTCGCATCTGCATATTTTTTCATATTCGTCATGCTTGGATACATCGGACTTACTATATCGGTATTTTCATTTTCCCCCGCTTGTTCAAAAGAAACCAGACGAGTATTATCTCTTTCTTTGATCCATTTATAAGCATCATGGAAAACAGGACCATTACCACATTCATTGCCCATTGACCATATAATAACTGACGGGTGGTTTTTATCTCGTTCCACCAGGCGCTGGATGCGATCCAAGTGAGCAGGTGCCCATTCCTTTAGATAGGCTGGGTGCTTTCCTTTATCAAACCAGTTCTGGTACTCGGCCCCCATACCGTGGGTCTCTATATTAGCTTCATCTATCAAATACAGACCGTACTTATCACAAAGCTTATACCATAAAGGACTTTGGGGGTAATGACTGGTTCTAACCGCATTGATATTATTTTGCTTCATCAGCAAAATGTCTTTCATCATGGTTTCTCTTGTTGGTACGTGTCCCGTCACGTCATCATGTATGTGGAGATTAACTCCCTTCACCAATACATCTACCCCGTTTATTAATAACTGAGCGTCTTTTACCTCTACTGTCCTGAATCCAATCTGCTCACTGGTAATCATAGAAACAGCACCTTCCTGGTCTTTCAATGTAATCACGCAATCATAAAGATTGGGCGTTTCTGCGCTCCATCGTTCTATCCCAGGTATATTGGCTGAAAACTTGACCAGTTCCTCAGTAGTATTGAATGATTTTTCTTCGGAAAACACCGGCTGAGTGCCTCCTGCCTCGATAATTTCTAATTTGATTGAGCCGGAAAATTGCTCTTTAACATCAAAAGACCTCAATTGAACATTAGCTGAAAATCGCCCGTTTGTATAGGTTTCATCCAACCCTGCTTTCAAAAAGAAATCCCAAACTGCAACCTTAGGTAGGGCATATAAATATACGTCCTGTTCTAATCCGCTTAAGCGCCAAAAGTCCTGATCCTCAAGATAGCTTCCGTCATGCCATCTGAAAACTTGAATCGCGATAGAATTCGTACCTTTCTTCAAATGCTTGGTAACATTAAATTCTGAAGGAGATTTAGCCACTTTGGTCATACCAACTTCTTGTCCATTAACATATACCAATGCATATCCAGATACCGATGAAAGGTTCAAAATAACTTCTTTTTCATTCCAGTCCTTTGAGAGTTCAAAAGTTCTCCTATAGGTACCTACAGGGTTATATTCATTGTCCACATATGGAGGATTAGCTGGAAATGGATAGACTATGTTCGTATAGATTGGTATCCCAAAACCTTCTATCTCCCAGTTGGAAGGAACTTGAATTTCACTCCAATTGCTGTCATCAAGATCAGCTTTGAAGAATTCCAATTGTCTGTCCGATGGTTTATTGACAAAGGAAAACTTCCAGGTTCCATTAAGGGATTGGTAGAAGGGAGATCGGGAAAAATCATCCAGCCGAGCCTCCGACACTTGACTGTAGGCGATAAAGTCTGCGTGTCCGTATTCTTTATTTCTCTCGACTATCGCAGGGTTTTCCCATTCGTTTTGTTTATTCTGACCATAGCTGTAAAAAGTATTTAAAAATATTGTTGCTAATAAAATCTGACCTAAAGGCCGTTTAAAATAATTTGAGTTCATAGTGTATAATTTTCAGATAACAATACTATCCACTATAAGCTCCAACAATCGGGTCACTATAAGTTTTGATAGGTGGTGCTATTCGTCAAAATTGTGAATACTACCTTTCCAGAAGTGGAAATGGCTTTTTGTCTTTTCGGAAATCCAAAAAACAAAAAGCCATCAAATACCGAAATGTATTTAAGTGAAATTATGGAGCAGAAACCTCCTGATACACCCTTACATAGTCTACTTCATAGGTTTTGGGAAAGTGTGTTCCTGATGGATCTCCACCGTTCGATCCAAGCGCAAGATTAAGCAAAACATAATGCGCCTGCTTAAATGGATTAAAACCATCAGGGTTCAGGGTTTTACTAAGCTCTATCGTGTTAAGTAATTCATCGTCCAAAAACAGCTCAATAGATTCATCAGTCCAATTCATTTTCCAAACATGAAATTCGTCTGGCCAGTTTTTATTCTTGTCTAAAAAATGTCTCAGATCGATTTTCTCGCTATCCCATAAAGCATTGTTCTGAGAATCTACCCAAGCGGCATTAGCGAGAATTACGGCCTTTCCATCCGATCGATAAAATTCCATAATATCAATTTCTCCATTGGCTGGCCAAGGGTTTTTCACACCTAATGTCCAGATGGCAGGCCACATCCCCATTGAAGTATCCACTTTGGCACAAACCTCCAAAATACCATATCGAAAAGCCATTTTACCACTTGAATTCAAGCTTGATGAAGTGTACTGGGCAACTGGCCTGCTCATTTTCCAATGGTCGCTAAGCGAATCGAAATTGGGGTTTACGACATTTTCCCTTCTTCCTTCAATGATTAGTTTACCTCCTTCACATCTTGCATTTTGAGGTTGGTACCATTGCAATTCTTCGTTTCTGACAAAACCATGCTCGTATGACCATTTGGTACTATCTGGTCGACCATCAACAGAAAACTCATCATTCCATACCAATTTATACTTTCCCTCTTCGATAAAGACAGGGACTTCCGTTTCTTTTTCTTTACAGGAAGATATTATTAATATAACCCCCAACGAGAACAACAATTGATGCTTCATTTCAAAATACATTTAATCAATTAACAAGAATTCTTACTACTTCACTCTTCCCTGATGTATTTATTGCAACAAGGTAAACTCCGTGCTCAAGTTCATCAGTTTCTATTTCTACCCTAACATCGTCCAAGATCATAGGTATCCGAATGGTCTTTCCATCTAGTGATAAGATGCTGACTTTATGGATTGCCTCTTCAGCGACTATTGATAGCACCTCTCCATTGTGAACAGGGTTTGGGTACACACTCAAAGACATGCCATTAATGTCATTTATGGATAATTCGATTTCATTTTCAAAATACTTAAGAGCATAATCAAAAGCTTGCTTACCTATTTTTCTTCCCAGAATCCTCCCTCTGATATCATCCATAGGTGGATGAATTCCACCCCAAATACGTGACAGACTACATTGATCTGATGCATCATAATATTTAGCCCATTGCAAAGTAATATCTACACTCGGGCCTTTTTCAAAAACCAAAAACTCATTTTGCTTAGCCACAAATTCTCCCATGCCCCCAGGAAAATATTCATCACCCGTAAGCAATGTTAAAACCTCAGCTGCAGCACTAGAAAAAGTCGAATGACCCGATATGTAACCGGCAAATGGAGGAGTGACAAAGCTGGGACGTTGATAGGGCCACCAGTTTTCGCCAAGTATCCACCCCACTCCGGCTTCATCAGTGTCCGAATCATCAATGAAATCGTGTCCTTTCCATGCTAGCACTTTAACCTTACCTACATTTTCATCTGCCTCTCCAACTAATGGATCTCCTGCCTCTATCAATTCGATATACCCATCTATCAGCTCGATGCCATGGGGGTCATAGTTCGGCAATGTTTCATCTGAGGACTGTCCTTTTGTTGCCATATAGCGAATAGCTGTAATTGGACGAACATAATCATAATAACCCTTGATACTCCAAGAGCTGATGGCTACATCGTGCATGGTACCTCCCAATAAAAAATATGACTTTACATCCCATTCCAAATCATCTACTATTTCCCCCGCACCTTTGAATCGATGCTCGTGTTTAGGGTGATCGTTTACATAATTAAGAAGTGTAAACCAATGTCCTGGAGGAGTTTCAGAATCCGGACCGTCGGCCCAAAATTCTGCTAATACTCTTGCATAATCTCCCCTAGGTACTATTTGTTCTGCATAAGGTTCACCTGTGGATGGATTTACAGAATAGCCATCTGCGATACCCGGCAATTCACCGCCGCTGAATAGATCATAAAACTCATTGTATGAAGTGTATTCCACAGGATAATCGGTAATATTTCCGATGGCACCTGGAGAAATATCCCACTTGACTCCATCATATGGATCAAGATGAGCAGACCACACAGAGACAAGCTCAAAGTTCCATTTGTATTCTTTACTGGTGCCGTTTCCATCTGACTCCAGATAGCAAGGGGCATCAGTATCATTATAGACCTGAAAGGTCAGCCCATTCTTTTCTCGACTTTGCATCTGAGAATCGTCCATAGAAAATGGAACTACATTACCCCATTCCGCACCTGAAAATTGCGGGGTTCCTCCGGGTATTTCGTTACCAGATTGATCAACAAAACTTTCAAACTGTAAAGGTTGCCAACGATTGGGGTCAAGAATTCCTTCTAGCGTGAACGGCTTTTGCAAATTGAGTGGTTGGTTTGCTGGTTCGTAACCCTGGTTGATATAATTCTGTCTTTCGTTAGAGCCGTCCTGCATCCCAAAGTCAATAATACTTTGTGCAATATAGTTTCCTAAGGCAGCTGGAGAACCATTAACGTACTCGACGCTTAACTCAGAAATATCATAACCCAATGAATCCATGATGTGATTTATCTCAACCTGAACCACATCCCACCCTGGAGATCTTGAAAAACGATGCTCAATCAATCTAAAACATGCGTAACTGATTGCCTCATTTCTACTTGTCAGTTTATCAGAAGGCCATTCAACATTTTCAAAAGGTATGAAATACCCTCCATGTGTATTTCCTAAAAAAAAGGGGACGGCCGTATCGTCATACGCTGCCCATGCATCGTACATAGCCGCCGATATCTGAAATAGGTTTCTGGCATGTACCGTCGGTCTTGCCAAATCATTTCTGATTGCTTCAAGAAGTGCCTCGTTCCATCTTCTTGCAACTGATTTTTCCTGAGCATATATTTGATTACTTAATGTCACCATGAGCAGTGACAATAGCATCATTTTTTTTAGTTCTTTCAATCTCTTTTCCATCATTATTTTATTTTAATAATCCGGGATGAATACATATTGTCTTCGGTCAAAACCCTAAGAATATAGGCGCCTTCCGGCATGCTATGGTCTAGAAACAATTCATAAGCATTATCCTGGACTTTGATATTAGATTGTGGAAGTTCATATAATTCCCTACCGCTTATGTCATAGACATCAATTGACTTTAAATCAATAGCTCCATAAGGAAGTATTACTGTGACATTTCCCCGTGTTGGGTTTGGAAATAGGGTAAATAATAAACGCTCTTCCTCATTAATACTTAATGCCACATCTTCTGCTACAGTTATTAATTGATTTGCTGAAATATCATACAATACCTGTGAACCAAACTTGCTCCATTTGATGATGACAGAATCAGCCTTTTCATAATCGGCCAGACCGAAATGTGCTATGGTACTATTTTGAGATTCATGACTCGACCCTCCATCTATCTCTCGAATCATTAACATTGAATCCACGTAAACTTCCACACGTGAACCGATTCCGTTGGTATCCGAGTCTTTTCCGTCAAGTTTTACTTTGAGCCAGTTTCCTGAGGAGTTGTCATTCCGAAATAATCTACTGCCAATAAATTCCACACCTACATCCTGATCTTGATGTGGGATTTGATTAACAACAAAAAGATCAAGATCACCATCATTATCGTAATCGAGAGTTATACTTCCTCTGCCAATTGAGTGTTCGTTCGTATTGGTGATAAATCCTGCTTCTGAATATTGGCCATTCAAATTTTCAAGAAAAAGGTTGGGGTTTGGTGCAAGGGAAGGGTTTAAGCAACCATTGGAGATATAGATATCGGGATCCATATCAAGATCCGCATCAAAAAAATTAACCCCCCAGCTAACTGGAGGCACCCCGCTACCTTCACTTGTATAAACGATGAAAAAACTTGTGCCAAGCTCATTCGTCATTTCTGCAAAAGGCTTGGATCTGCCTTGATTTACAAAAAAAAGTGAACGTTGAATATTGGTTACAAAATAGTCCATCCAACCATCCATATTGTAATCTCCTACACCGATACCCATGGCATTGATACCATAATCAAAATTCATATCAGCACCCATTTCAGTAAAAGAGCTTACCGGGTATTCGTTTCTATATAAATAATTGGGATGACCTCTACTTCCAAAGTCATTAGCGATAAGCAAATCCAAGTCTCGATCATTATCTATATCCGTCCAAATTCCCTGAAAACCCAAACCAACATGATCAATTCCATAGTCCTCCGAAGACTCTATGAAGCTCACACCATGATTGTTAATGTAGAGCAGGTCTCCGGCCGGCCCATTTGTATCCCCTAAGACTGTTCCTCCAAACTGATCCAGCCGACCTTCAAAATTATTGAAGTATCTAGTAACGAATAGGTCTGGAAACCCGTCCTTATTGACATCACCAAATGAAGCCCCACTAGAAAAAGTTTTTAAAGTGAGCCCATAATCCTCCGATTTATCTGTAAAAGATCCATCACCATCATTGATCAATAGAACATCCGTGGACTCTTCAAAATTTTCTCCTCCGATTGATACAATGGTGGTAACGTAAAGATCAGGGTAACCGTCCTTATTAACATCTGCAGCGACGGCACCTTGCGTGACTTTATCGTCAAGCACACTGAGTTCCGCTTGTATTGAAACATCATCGAATGTAGCATCTCCGTTGTTTTTATAGAGACGATTATTCCCATTCCCTCCGGTGACGAATATATCCTCGAATCCGTCCAGGTTGTAATCCAGGACTGCGGCTCCACCACCAAACGTTCCATCAAAAACATAAAAAAAATGGTCGATACCCGAGGCCTCTGTCACATCAGTGAATTGTGGCTGTCCCGAAACCGAAAGGATGGAACTTGATAGAATCAGGCAATACATCAAAGATTTCTTCATAGCTCTTAGTCTAAAAACCCAATGCTTACAAATGACAATATTGATCCCTAAAAAGGGATCAATATTGTTCTTTTCAATCACTAACCTCTAACTAGTATCCTGGGTTTTGTGTCAGATTTGGACTTTGATCCAGTGCCCCCTGTGGAATAGGCCACAAGTAGTTCTTTGCTGGGTCAAAAGACCTGTTTTCATAATCTGGAATTGAAGGAATCACATTTTCAGCGGTTCTCCATCTCATCAGATCAAAATAACGATGACCTTCCATCATAAACTCGATTTTTCTCTCATGTCTGATTTCGTCACGCATCTGATCTTGGCTCAAACCAGCAGCAAAGTTCGGCATCCCTACCCTGGATCTAATTTTATTTACTGCATCATATACACTGGCATCGGGGCCAACAGCTTCGTTCTGTGCCTCTGCATACATCAACAATACATCAGCGTATCTCATTAGCACCAAGTCTGCAGAGCTGCGGTCCGATAAAGAATTAACATCTACATCCGTCACCCATTTTTTACAGGCCATAGGCAAGCTAGGCGTTGCTCCATTCACTAAAAAGTTGTCCGGTGCTACCAATGTTTGTCCTCTATAGTCATCTCCCGGCGTAAAAAATGTCATTTTAAACCTGGGATCTCTATTGTCATAAATATTGTTTTCATCATATAGCGGGGATGTTCCAATATCCATTCCGTCTGACATATAATAATCATCGATTAATGAGCGGGTATAGAATAATGACCCCCATCCTTGGCCTTCACTAGCAGAGGTGCCGTCAAGACCGGAAGGTGCATAATGTGTCATAATAAAGGTTCCTTCACCGGCTCCTGCTTCCTGACCTACATACTGAATACCAAAAAGAATCTCTGAACTCGCTTCGTTTTCACCTCTAAAAAGGCTTTCATAGTTGGGATCCAAAGTCACAGCACCACCTTCCATCGCTATCACATCTGACAGTGTAGAGGCTGCTTCAGCAAATTGGTCATTGTACAACTGAACTTTACCCTTCAAAGCAATTGCCGCTTGCAATGTAGGCCTTCCCAGGTCTCCATTTCGCGGGCTTGTCTCAAGATTGGCAATAGCAAAATCAAGATCTGACAGTATTGCATCAACAACAGTCGCTTTAGGAGTACGTACTATTTCGCGTGCCTCCTGTCCATCTATGGGAGTCAAAATCAACGGAACATCTCCATAAAGAAATGACAGCTCTGCATAAACAAATGCTCTTAAGAATCGAACCTCTGCTAAAAACTGTCCCTCTAACTCGTCCGTCATTCCATCCAACTCCGTGTTCAGAATAACATCTTCAATTTGATTAGCCCTGGTGACAGCTTGATAGCCAAAGTCCCATTTCCATGATTGAAATCCACCACTGGTTGGGCTTATGGTTCCGTTGGAAATGGCAGTTACACCATATTCCCAAGAACAACAAAGCACTGCATTTTCAGTCACGGCCTCAAAATGAGGGAAAATATGTACGAACGCACCACCCCACCAATCGCCTTGGAATATTTGGTAGATACCATTGATTCCCGCTTCTACTTCACTTGCTGACTTATAAAAACCTTCAGCTGATGCAAACCCTGGAGGATCAATCTCCAATACATCTTCGCTACATGAATATGTCGCTGTAATAGCTACTAGCAGCAACAAAATTTTATGAATATTTTTCATTTTTTTCATCTTTCAATATTAAAAATTGATGTTTAAGCCTCCTGATATAATCCTAAGGTTAGGGAATCCCTGACCACCTCTATCTTCGCTTCCTCCGGCATTAGGATTGGTGGCCGGGCGCTCTGGATCAAAGAATGGGAAATTTGTGATAGTGAATAGGTTTTGTGCGTTCACATATACCCTTAGACTTTTAATAAAAGTGTTATCCAGTACGGTACTTGGGATCGTATAGGACAACTGAATGTTCTTCATTCTCACATAGGATCGATCCATTAGCCAAAATGAATTCGCACCTGCTGTGCTCGGCCCACCAGTTTCATAAAGTCTAGGCATAGAGGCATCAGGATTGTCAGGTGTCCATCGATCCAACCACATTGAATGCAACTGCGCCGAATTGTTAAAAGGTTGAGCAATTTCACCTTCAGCATATCCATAGAAATCTGCAGCACCCTGCATAATGGCCATCAATTCAAATCCTTTAAATCCAACAGAAAGGTTCATACCAAATAACCAAGTGGGATCAGGCTTCCCAATTACTGTTCTATCTTCATTGTCGATGATACCATTTCCGTCAATATCCGCTCTACGCACATCGCCAACGCCATACCGACCATCTAACCCTGTGTGATCGGGGGCTCCATCATATTCTTCTTGGCTTCGAAACAAACCCAATGACTGATGTCCGTAATAGGCATTTACAGGTGCTCCGCGTTCCCAAATGGTAAAACCATTTATCCTTCGGTCAATCTCGTCATCACCCAGTGTATTGTTCAACTGAACAATTTCACTTTCTACGTGTGTCACATTAGCACCGATATTGAGTTTAACAGGACCAAAATCGTCGTTGTAATTGACAGCCAACTCCCAACCTTTATTTTCTACAATGGCCGAATTTGATATCTGCGTTCCAAACCCAGTGATGGATGGAATGGGAATATTAAAGAGAATATCTTCAGTTCTACGCGTGAAGTAATCCGCCTCTACGTCAATTTTTGATTGCAAGAGCCCCAGATTAATACCAATGTTTGTCGAAGTACTGGTTTCCCATACTAGATCAGGGTTACCCAAACTCGTTTGAGCTGTTCCTTGAACAATGGTTCCTGAAAAAGAATAGTTCTGGTTCAAACTCAATTGTCTAGCATATGCAAAATCTCCAATGTTTTGATTTCCGAGTTGCCCCCAAGAAGCTCTTACTTTTAAGAAATCCACAATGGGTACATTGAAAAAGCTCTCTTCAGACACGATCCACCCACCAGAAAATGAAGGGAACGTACCCCACTTTTCATTTTCAAATCTTGATGAACCATCCCGTCTGATATTGGCTTCGAACAAATACTTTCCTTTGTAGTTGTAATTCAATCTGGCAAAATAAGATTGCAAAGCCCATGCAGTAGCCCATTCCCCGTTGGTGGCAGTCGCAGGATCTCCCACATCAAGCATTTTTATTTCATTTGAAATGAATGTATTTCTTCCTGCAGAAAACTCGTCGTACTTACTCGTCTCCTGATTGAAACCAATCAAACCTTTAATAAAATGATCCTTAATTTGTTTTTCGTATGTTGCCTGAAGCCAACTGGTAATATTCTCTCTCTTCCATGTCTTACGATACCTGGATCTCGTGGTATTAGGCTCTACAATTGGATCACCTGTCACGCCACTTACCGTCTCTAGAGTTCTTCTGAAATCATCGTCATGCCCTTCTCTATAGTTGATCGCAGTGGTGCCTTTCACCTTGAGTCCTTCAATGATCTCATATTCCAAATAACCATTGGCGAGAATTTCATTGGTCAATACATGATAGTTTGCTCTATTGGCATCAATAAAAACATTATTGAAACCATATCGGGGAGTCATCAAAACTCCATTGTCATCATATATTCTATCTAATGGCAATGACCTTGCCGCATTAGCCAAAAGGCTACCATCTCCGTCGGCAGTCAAATCCTCTCTACTTGAGTTTCTATCTCCTCGTACCAAAGAAATGCTCGTGCCAATGGTCAATTTGTCTGTGACTCTTGAATCAAGGTTCAGTCGAGTATTATATCTTTTGAAGTTGGCGCCCGGAACTACACCTTCTTGATCTAAATAACCAAATGACAATCTGAAGTTGGTCTTATCAGAAGCTCCAGATGCACTAAAGTTATGTTGCTGAATTGGCGCAGGTGAGAACAGTTCACCAATAAAATCAGTATTCGGTCCATTTTGACGAAAATTCTCAATTTCTTCATCGCTATATCTCGGCTGATTCCCGAAGTTTTCGTATGCTTCATTCCAAAGTTCTGCGAATAATGCAGAATTGGTCACCATCTCAGGAACCTGAATGGCTTCAGAAACACCATAGTATCCGTTATAATTAAAATTCACTCCTTCAGTTCTCGACCCTCTTTTGGTAGTCACTAATATCACACCGTTTGATGCTCTAGAGCCGTAGATAGAAGCAGAAGCCGCATCCTTCAAAACTGTCATGCTTTCTATATCATCCGGGTTGATATTATTAAGAGGGGCCTCAATTCCATCTACCAAAACAAGAGGGTTGGCATCATTTAAAGTGCCTACACCTCTGATCCTGATCACCACATCATCTCTACCCGGCTGACCAGAATTTTGATTAATAAATACACCGGAAGTTGTACCTTGTAAGGCTGAAGAAGCACTCGTAATGGGACGTGCATCAATCAGCTCAGAAGAGACTGAACTGACAGATCCTGTAAGATTTGCTTTCTTCTGCGTACCATATCCCACAACAACAACTTCTTCAAGAGCCTGAATGTCCTGCTCCATAACGATATCCACTGTTGAACGATTGCCGATTTGTATGCGCTGAGTTATGTATCCAATGAAAGAGGCCACAATTGTGCTATTTTCTTCTGCTTCAATTGTGTACTGTCCATTCATATCTGAAACTGTACCTTGGGTGGTACCTTCCACCAGTAGCGTAACCCCGGGTAACCCTTCCGGTGAATCCTGGGATGTTACTTTTCCCGAAATAGTGATTTTCTCTTGCGCCAGCAGATTGACTGAGACCAGAGAGCTAATCACAAATAGTAATAGTCTAGTTCTTTTCATATAATTCAAAGTTTAAATGAACTGCTAAATTATCTTCTCCCAAGGCAGGTTTGGGGGTAACTATTATTTTGACAAAGGGGGATGATCAATCAATTTTTCGATCAAAAGTGCCGAAATCGTCAAATTAGGCTGCATTAAAGGTGACTGGGTAAAAAGTATCACTAGTACCTTAAAATTGGTTTTTTGGATATTATTACTATGCCAAGCACAATGAGCCCCCTATATAAATTTACAAAATAAAGATGTAAGGTTTGAATTTTGAGAGGCAGTCAAAATCACTTAGCGATTCAAACATTTGATATTAAAAGTGAAGCATCATCGTCAATCGAAATAAGCTTCCATTCCATAGTTTAAGTTTCTCAAAGCTATCCAATAGGATCAGACAAGGCCTATTGCATGTTCCTGAGTATTAAAATTGAAAGAAGAAATTCCATTCAGAACAAACCCGCTAAAGTCAGGTCGCCTTATGCTTTTACTAAAGCCAAGCAATCAAATGCAACAATGGACAACCAAAAGTTGTTATGCGTTAAAAAACTTATTGGATAGTATCCTTAGCTATTGTGAAATCAGGTGTTTTGATTTTTTGCTTTTTGTACTCAGACGGAGTAAGACCATATTGGTCTTTAAAACACTTTCTAAAATACTTCAGGTCGGCAAAGTTAAGGGCAAATGACACTTCTGTAACAGTAGTATCTTCTTGCAATAGCATCTCAGCGGCTCTTTTTATTTTAATTTTCCTAATGAATAATTGGATTGAGTCATTGGTCAACATCTTGACTTTTCTATAAAGCGATGTCTGACTCATTCCAAGTTCCTTGCAAAGGTCAGCAACGGTAAACTCTGAAGATTCGACCATTGCCAATACAGTGGATTCTACCCTTAGTATAAACTCTACTTCTTTTGCCGATTGATCCACAGATTGATCGATCAATTCTTGAGAGCTATACTTAAGCTCCAATAGCTTTCTTCGACTTATGATGTTATCGACTCTGACCTTTAGCAGTTCTGAATCAAACGGCTTAGCTATATAATCATCTGCTCCGACTTCATAGCCTTCAATCTGGGATTGGTTAGAATTCTTAGCTGTCAGCAAAATAATTGGAACATGGCTGGTAGCAATATTCTCTTTAAGCATTTTACAGAGCTCATACCCATCCAATCCCGGCATCATCAAATCTGAGATTATGATGTCTGGTAAACTTTTCACGGCTTTTTCAAAAGCGTCCTGTCCGTTATCCGATTTGATCACCTTAAAATCCGGAGACAAGAGACTCGCAATGTATGCTGAAATGTCATGATTGTCATCAACTACCAAAGCGACCTTATCGGTCTCTTCGATGACTTCCTGTCCACCTTCGATTTCAAAGTATTCAGGTTGACTATCCAACTGATAATCGTCCTGGTTGGTGTCAACAAATCGGACATGGCTCTTGCCTTCCAGATGTTTCTTTCCGATAGGAAGACGGGCAATTAATTTAAGCCCGGCGTGATGACCATTGAGAACCTCTATTGTACCCCCGTGAAGAACAATGAAGTTCTTGCATAGAGCAAGACCGATCCCTGTTCCACCGTATCCTGACGAATTGCTTGATTGGTAAAAAGGTGTGAATATTTTGTTCTTTTCGTCATCAGGAAGCCCTTCGCCTTCATCTTGAACCTCAATGACTATATTGTGTTTTTCAATAAATACCCCAAATTTCACCTTCATTCCAGGCTTGGAAAACTTTATTGCATTAGAAAGCAAGTTGTTTAGTACAATTTGGATCTTTTCAATATCCACCCAAGCATTGAGGTTGTTTTCACAATAAAAACCAAACAGTATGCCTTTGTCTTTGGCCAATAACCCAAAACTCTCAGCCTCTTCTTGTGCCAGGATGTTTAAATCGTAGTAGCCTACATTGAGGAGAACTTTGTTCATCTCAATTTTTCTAAACTCAAGCATACGACCAATAAACTTTAGTAAAATCGACGTATTCTTCTTAATAAGTTGGAGGTATTGGAGGTGGTTCTGATCTTTGGTAGACCTAATCAGGTCGTTCACAGGCCCTTGAATGAGTGTTAATGGTGTTTTCAGTTCATGAGAGAAATTAGTATAGAAACGAAGTTTTTCCTGCATGGACTTTTGTTCATTCTCTCTCAACTCCTTCTCAAACAGAAGCTGCTGTCTTAGTTTGATTCTAGAAGCATTGAACCTGACAAACACATAAAGTGCCCCCAAAACGACAGAACTGAAAAGCAAATACGCCTGCCAGGTTTTCCAAAACGGTGCAGCTACTGTAAGATTCAATTCTTTTACCATTGAGCCTGTTCCGGGATTTTTAATTTTGAACACATAATCACCTGGTGGAACATTCCTATAGGTGGCCTCTTGTGCTATACTCCCAGAAGTCCAATTCATGTCATATCCCTCCAACATAAATAAAAACTCGTTGGGTTTGTTGATGGGAAATCCCGGAATAGAAAATGAGATAGAAAATAAATTATCGTAATACTCGAAATTGATTTGATCAGTGAGATAAATACTCTTCTCCTTGGGGAAAGCTATTGCGTCAGATGGCTTAACGCTTTTATCAAGAACCTTCAATTCATTAAATACCACCTCCAATTCCTGCGACTGAGACAGTACTTCTTTTGGATAAAAAAGATTCATGCCATTAATTCCTCCTGCTGCAATGTACCCCTCTGCGGAAAAGAAAATGGAACCATGATTAAACCTTCCTAATTGTATCCCATCTTTTTGTTGAAAAGATTTTATTGATTTTCTGTCATACTGATAAATGCCATTATTTGTGGTAAGCCACAATCTCCCCTCAAAATCACTGCAAACACCCGCGACTGCTATATTCCTAAGAATATGATCATCTTCAAATAATCTGAACTCCTGTTTATGCATGTCAAATCCCACAAGTCCATTCTCTCTGGTAGCCAACCAGAGCGTGTCATTTTCCCATAGTAATCCTGTAATAACAAATGGTTTTTCTTGATCTAGGTGATGTACTTCCTGGAAAGTATTTGGGGTTCTATTTAGATCGCATATAATTAATCCAGACCTAAACGTTCCCAAATAAATCAGTCCATCGCGCTCTTCAATAGCTCTAATATCAATACCATTAGAGCCATTCAGGTATTTTATCTTCTTTTCAACTTCACTAAAATGATAGAGCCCTCCTACATTGGCTCCAATAAGTATTTGACCATCCTGGGTTTCATATATCGCCCGAATGTCATTGACTTTTAGTTCAGAATTATCGCTTGTCGTGTTATAATTTTCTATTCTTCCAGAATTTGGATCAGCTAAATACATGCCGCTGGCATATGTACCAATCCATAGTCGTCCTTTAGAATCTTCGAGTACACTCAGAATTGCCTTATTATCCAAAACGTCCCACTTGGATTTAATAATGAGACCGGTCTCCGGGTTCAGAAGATTAAGTCCTTTGCCATCAGTGCCTACCCAAATGTGCCCTTCTTTTGAAGGAGATATACCCCAAACATTCTTGTAACTCAGTGTATTGGTTTCATTTTGCTTTTGGGTCACAAGTCGGATTTTTTGACCATTTGGGTCAAAAACATTAATGCCTGCATTGTGCGTACCTAGCCAAATCAGGCCACTCTCTTCTATATAAACCTTACTAACCGTCCGATGATCAATTCCTTCATCTCCCTCCTTTGGGGTAAACCTCTGGTACTTTGAGACGTGTCCCTGGAAATCATTCCGAAAAGAATGGAGTCCGTGTTGTCTGGAACCAAGCCATAAAGTACTTTTATCATCTTCTACAATCGACAGATAATCATCCTTGGAAAGCGTACCTTCCAGAATTCTTTTGTGTTCAATATTTTCTGTCTCAGACCCATTGATCCAATAGACTCCATTATCTGTAGCAAACCACAAATTTCCAGAATGATCGATGGTGAAGTCAAATACTATGATTGTCTCATTTCCTGATAAGTCCAGAGGTGCGATATATGTCGTGGCCCCTGTTTCTAAATCATACCTAACGATCCCCTCTTTTATCAAAGCCACCCACAAATACCTTTCAGTTGCCCTGATACCGATTACTCCTTCATTCGAAAAATCCATCCCTGTGGACGGATCGAACATTCTAAGAATTCTAAAACTGTCCTTACCATACCATATTCCCCCACTATGTCTTCCAAAGTAAAGAGTGCCGTCCCGATCAATATCCATTGAGGTGATGGATCCGGTGATTTCACTTGGCTTAAATTGCACCAATTCATCGGACTCATAGGTATACGTGGCAATTCCGAACTCTGTAAGAGCCCAAATTCTATTGGTATGATCTATAAAAAGTTTGTTTACATAATTGTCAGGTAATGAATTCGAGTCACCTCGTTTCACTCTAAAGGATTCAAAATGATTTCCTCTAAACCTGTGCAAGCCATTTTCTGTTGCCACCCAAACAAGCCCCAAGGAGTCCTGTACAATATCGAGGATGACTGAGTTGAGAAGTCCATCTTCTTCATTTAGAAGATGGAATTTATGCTGGGTAAATAGTGTGGATTCCTGTGCCAAACATGAACCCAACACAAGATTGAGCCCGATTAACATTATTATCCCTTTCTTCATGAGTGACCTATTATCAGATATTATTTGCAATTGCTTACAATCCCAACTGTAGCATAAGCTAACGAATTGTTTTTATCAAAGGCTGGAAAAAGATAAAGTTAACGCTGCCGAGATGATAGTCGATACTAACTATCAATCAAAAAGGGGGGAGCTATCAGTCTATCAAATGTATTCCTTCCGAACTTTTGATAATTAGCACCGATTATTTTCAGAATTTTGAACCAGGGATTCACAAGGAAGGAATGAATTGCTCATGAATGCAAATATGTACTATCAATTACCCTTTCGCAGTAGGTGATATAGGCATTCTCGTTTCCTGAATAAATAGGAATATAGTGGATGTCTCATTTCAAGCCCAAGTCCTTATATGATTCATCATTATCTTATCGCAATCATTCTTCCCCAAACCTTATGTCTGGAAGAGAACGTAATTTCTCAGCGGCATACTCGGCTGTAATATCTCTTTGGCCATTAGCAAACATCTCATAGCCTACCATGAATTTTTTTACCGTTGCTGATCGCAACAAAGGGGGATAAAACGACATATGCCAATGCCATTCCTTATGATCCTCACCGTCATAAGGCGCCTGATGAATACCGGCTGAATATGGAAAGGATGTCTCGAAAAGATTGTCATACTTGACCGTAATATGTTTATATGCTTTCGCGAAATCTGATCGTTCTTCATCTGTCAAATCAACAATTCTGGACATGTGTCGCTTGGGTATTATCATGGTTTCGTAGGGCCAAATTGCCCAAAAAGGCACTAATACCACGAAGGAATTATTTTCATAGAGTATCCTTTCTTTGGACTCTAGCTCCTGAGCTAGGTACCGCCCCAAAAGGCTCTGTTGCTTTTTCCTCCAGTACTCCAACTGGTGATGCTGTTTCTTAGTAGGTTCAACAGGAATAGACTCCTGAGACCATATTTGACCATGGGGGTGAGGGTTCGAACATCCCATAATTTCACCCTTGTTTTCAAAAATTTGAATATGATTGATAAAATCATGCCCTCCCAATTCATTGCATTGATCTATCCACAAATCCACCACTTTTTTTATATCCTCGACCTCCATTTCAGCAACGGTCAAATCATGTCTTGGTGAGAAACAAATGACTTTGCAAATACCCCGCTCACTTTTCGAATTCAGCAATCCATCCTGCGCTCCACCTTCAGGAATATCACTTTGCAACGAGGCAAAGTCGTTGGTAAACACATAGGCACCCTTGTAGTCAGGGTTTGTCTTACCTCCCGCTCTATTGTTGCCTGCGCAGAGATAACAGTCCGGATCATGCTTTGGTCTCCTTTCCAGATTGATGGTTTCAACCTTTCCTTGCCATGGCCTTTTGGATCGATGGGGTGATACCTGTATCCATTCACCTGTCAATATATTATGTCTTCTATGTGAGTGTTCTTTTGGGTCAAACATATAAGTCTACTTTTCTACCAAAAAATTGTATATAAAACTGCTGTGATGATACAAATGGAAAATGCCAAAATATTGAATATCGGTTTTGTATCGAACAGCCCTCTTTCAATTTCAATTCCTTTATGATCATTCTGACCTTTTCCTTCTACCCAGCTTATTAAGGTTATCACCGCCATGGAGGCGAGTGCTGTAATACCCATTTGGTTCATAAAAGGTATGCCGGGAAGGGCCTTGAGACCTATGGCAATAGGTACCGATAGAACTGCTCCCCAAATGGCTGCATTGTTGGTGGTTTTCTTCCAGAACAATCCCAGAAGGAACACAGCTAAAATACCAGGACTCACGATGCCTGTGTACTCCTGTATGAACTGAAATGCCTGATCGATCCCACCAAGAAGTGGAGCCATGATACATGCTATAATTAGGGCCACAATAGCGGTTATCCTACCTACATTAACCGTTTGCTTTTCTGTGGCATTTTTGTTGAAATAAGGGAGGTAAATATCCATGGTGAAAATGGTGGACGTAGAATTGAGCATAGAAGCGAGTGAAGAGACAACCGCTGCCGCCAAAGCTGCAAAAGCAACACCTTTCAGTCCTGCTGGAAGCAACTGAAGCAGCCAAGGATAAGCTTTGTCGGAAGCTCCGGCCACTGGCAGGTTAAGCTGTCCTGCTTCCCCCAGTCTAGCCACAATTTCAGGATCATTCACCATTACATAAGCCGCTATTCCCGGGATTACCACAATAAAAGGAATCAGTAGCTTAAGAAATGCCGCAAAAACAATTCCTTTTTGCGACTCTTGCAAAGACTTTGCTGCAAGTGTTCGCTGTATTATGTACTGGTTAAAACCCCAGTAATAAATATTGGCAACCCAAAGCCCACCAACCAATACCCAAATTCCAGGTAGGTTCATGAACTCAGGATTCTGCCTGTCAAGGATCATGTGAAACTTCTCTGGAGCGGCATTCAGCACATGCTGAAATCCTACCCATGAGCCCTGACCATCTGACACAACATTGAGTGCCAGGTATGTGGTAAACAACCCTCCGAGCACCAAAAATACAACTTGAATTACATCAGTCCAGGCTACCGCTGAAAGACCACCGTACAAAGAGTAAGCAGCGGCAAATAGAGCCAGACCAAACACCCCATACATCAGAGGTATTCCCATAATCGTTTCTAAAGCCAGTGCTCCCAAGTAGAGTACAGAGCTGAGGTTTACGAAAATATAGAGACCGATCCAAAACACTGCCAGTATCGTTTTGAGCTGAGTACTGAACCTTTTTTCAACAAACTCAGGAATTGTATATAGCCCCTTGCTGATAAAAATTGGTAGGAAATACTTCCCCACTAGTAGTAAAGTAATAGCGGCCATCCACTCGTATGAGGCGATAGCCAGTCCGATGGCAAAACCTGAACCGGACATACCGATAAACTGCTCCGCTGAAATGTTAGCAGCAATTAATGATGATCCGATAGCCCACCAGGGCAATGACTTTCCTGCCAGGAAATAATCCTCTGCACTCTTTTCATGTCCCTTCTTATCGCGAGAAACGTACAAACCCACGCCCAAAATCATGACGCAGTACCCGCCAAAAATCACAAAATCTAAAGTTGAAAAATTCATTTTGTACCCTCTTATATTTTTTTTGCTCCATCAGAAACCCTTACCCGATAACTTTCCGGTTTAGAATTCGTCCGTTGCTCGTATTTTCTTTCTATTTCCGCTATTACCTCATCAATATGATTGGCACTTACGAGGTTCAAAGTACAGCCTCCAAAACCTCCCCCCATCATTCTGGCTCCAATAATGTGTTCATTTTCCTTTGCCAAGTCAATCAGGCAATCCAGCTCGGAGCAACTGACTTCATAATCTTCACTCAGTCCATGATGAGTTTCAAACATGAGTTTACCCAAAGTATGAACATCTCCGGAGCGCATCATCTCAACGGCGGCTTGCACCCTTTCATTCTCACGAACTACATAGTCACACCTTTTGAATACCACAGGATTCATCAGACTTTTGAATTCCTTCATCATCCATACTGTCACATCTCTTAATGATTTGACTTTTGGGTATTTCTCCTGAATGATGGACACGCCTTGTTCGCATTGTCTACGCCTGGTATTATATTCTGAAGACGCAAGATTGTGCTTGACTTTTGTATCAAACAAAACAAGGTGATAATCCTCTATATCAATTGGAACTAATTGATGTTCCAGAGATCTACAGTCCAATAATATTGCTTGATTTTCCTTCCCAAGACAGCTCGCATATTGGTCCATGATACCGCACATAACACCTGCGTAGTTGTGTTCAGCTTTTTGACCGATCTGGGCTATTTCAACCAGGGAAAAGTTGGCATCAAACAATTCATTTAATGCCACTCCAAATGAAGACTCAATTGCCGCAGAAGACGACAAACCCGCTCCTAAAGGCACATTACTGGTCACAACGAGGTTAAATCCAGACAATTGTATCCCTCTACTTTTGAACCCCTGGATTACACCGAGAAAGTAGTTGACCCACCCCTTTTCTACTGGGTTTAGATCTGATTCAATATCAAAACTATACCTCTCATCCAGATCATGTGCTACCAGGTTGCAGCCATTCGTTCCGTTTTTTGCAATGGCTATATAGCATGCTTTGTCGATTGCTGCCGGAAGAACAAAGCCTTCATTGTAATCGGTATGTTCCCCAATCAGGTTAATTCGTCCGGGTGCATAAAACAGCGTAGGCTGCTCAGAAAAGTGTACACTATATAATAGGTTTAATCTTTCTATGTTCATCATTCATTTTATTCAATTGTTCCTGCCACTTCCAGGCTGTCTTCATCATACTGTTCAGGTCAAACTTTGGCTCCCACCCCAATTCTGTCTTGCTGAAAGAGTTGTCTGAATAGATTTTTTCAATATCTCCAGGCCGCTTAGGAGCCATCTGATAGTTTAGTTCAACTCCATTTGCATTATTAAAGGCCTCTATAATTTCCATAACAGAATACCCCGATCCAGACCCTAGGTTAAAAACCTCATAGTCGTTTTTTTGTCCATTCCCCATCATCCGATCGAGCGCCAAAACGTGAGCACAGGCTAAATCAGAAACATGCACGTAATCCCGAATTGCTGTACCATCAGGAGTGTCATAATCCTGACCATAAACACTCAATACCTCACGCTCACCGGTAGCCACTTGCATTAGATATGGCATAAGATTATTGGGTATCCCTTTGGGCCTTTCACCAATTAAACCCGAACTGTGGGCTCCAATAGGATTGAAATACCTTAATGATATAGCTTTCATGTTCAAATGTGCTTTGGTAGCATCCCTAATAATATCCTCCCCAATTTTCTTGGTGTTTCCATAGGGTGATTCGGCAGACTTCAAAGGTGTCCTCTCTGTCACAGGCAATTCTTCAGGCTGTCCATATACCGTACATGACGATGAAAAAACAATATTCCTCACTTGATGAGCATTCATTTGCCGAAGTATATTTACCAGACTCCTAAGGTTATTCTCATAGTAATCAAGTGGAACATTTGTAGACTCTGAAACGGATTTTGATGCCGCAAAATGAATTACTCCTTCAAATTTGAATTTTTGAAACAATAGTTGAACTGATTTTTCGGACTTCAAGTCCAGAACAGCCAGATCCACTTTTTTACCAGCTATCTGCTCGATGTGTTCCCTGACTTCAATATCTGAGTTTGAAAGGTCGTCCACTATGACTACCTGATAACCAGAACTTAATAACTCAATAGAGGTATGAGATCCAATATAGCCAAGACCTCCGGTGACTAAAACACATTTCTTTTTATGACTCATTTTAGGGATTCATATTCCAAATAATAATAAGCGTAATATTAACGTTTTTTCTTAAAACGTACAAATTACGCTTATAATGTTTTTATATATTTGTTTAATAAATTGGCCGCTCATGAATACTCTTACACATAGCGAGTCTTACAAAGACGCTAAGCCCATCCTTGTGGCAGTAGATAATGTAATATTTGGATTTGATCCAATTGAGGAAAAACTAAAAGTCCTATTGTTCAAACGTCGGGTAGATCCAGAAGCTGGTAAATGGTCTCTAATAGGAAGTTTCATACAAGAGGGTGAATCGGGTAGCCAGGCGGCTGAAAGAATTCTATTCAAATTCACGGGATTGAAAGATGTATTCCTCGAACAATTCAAAACTTATTCGGACACAATGCGTGACCCGGGGGCCAGAGTCATTGCCATAGGCTATTACAGTTTAATCAGAATAAGTGAAGAAAATACAAATTTGATACAGGCCTATGATGCTCAGTGGTTTGAAATCGCCTCTATTCCAGATTTGGCTGTCGATCATGACAAAATAACAAAGGATGCCCTACGGTTGTTACGTGACAATGCTATCCAAAGACCTATTGGGTTCAATCTACTTCCTAAAGAATTCACTCTACCCAAACTTCTAAAGCTCTATACCGAAATCCTTCAGGAACCTTTGGATGACAGAAATTTCAGAAAAAAAATTCTGTCCGCAGGCTTTCTTATAAAACTGAAAAAGAAAGACAAATCCGGATCAAAAAAAGGTGCGTTCCTATACGAATTTGATTCTGAAAAATATTTTGAACAACTCAAAAACGGATACTCTCAGTCTCTTATATAGGCTGGATAACCCTCTCAATAGGTCACGTCAATTAGATTTTTCTAGCTCTCCTATGTTAATCTGATTCACTACCAACGGAAAGGATATTTTAACTACAGTTCCCTTGCCTTGTTGAGATTCAAATTCCATTTGTCCCTTGTGTTTTTCAACTATTGTATAGGCAACTGAAAGCCCAAGTCCCACACCTTTTCCAGGTGGTCGTGTCGTAAAAAACGGCTCCGTCACACGAGAAAGACAAGATTTATCGATACCTATTCCATCATCAATTATTTTTACGCATATATTTTTATCGTCAGATGATAGGCCCACTTGGATTGAGCCATTGGGTTCTACCGCTTGCTCCGAGTTTTTCAGGACATTTCCAAATAATTGATGCAGCTCCGACTGATTTCCTAGCATTAAAAACGAATCATTCTTAAACTTCTTTTTAACTACCACTCCCGATTTCTTATCCAGACCCAACATTCCTATACAATCATCTAGTATAACTTTTAAGTCACATACTTCATCTTCTGAGCGTCCTTTTTCGGTAAATCGATCCAGTCTTTTAACAATTTCATTTGCTCTATCAAGACCTTCTTGCATACCGTTTAGCATGGGGGCCACTTCATCAATCCCATTTTTCAAATTATTATTTAGAAATTCACTTAGTAAAGTCTTACTACCTTGAATAAAGTTTAAAGGGTTATTGATTTCATGAGCTACCCCGGCAGCTAATATCCCCACAGAGGCCATCTTTTCCGACTGGATCAGTTGTTGTTGGGTGGACTTTAAATCAGATATTGTGTTTTCCAATTTCTCCTTTTGTTCAGCGATTTGTTGATGTTTTTGCTGGATTGCATCATTGTTTAACATCTGATCTGTCACATCTCTTGATATGCCAAATGTCCCGATGATGTTTCCATCCAAGCCCCTGAGAGGCAGTTTTGTTGTCGAAAAGTAGTGCTTTTGTCCATCTTCCAGATCTACAGGTTCCACACGGTTAACGATAGATTCACCAGTCCTTATAATCTCTTGCTCATCTTCATATGAAGCTCTAGCCGATTCTCCTGCAAAATCAAAATCCGATTTTCCCAACAGCTCGCTAACACTACTCAGTCCAAACATCTTGGCATGTGAATTACTGTTTCTTATGAACTTTGACTCCAAATCTTTAAAATAGATCGTATCAGGCATATAATTCAATAAGGCATCAAGTAGAGATTTTTCATGCTCAAATGCTTCCTTCATTTTAAAGATTGCGTTGTTGTTACCTGCCCTTCCTGAAATGGCCACCATACTCAAACCTTCATGTAATCCATTTGCGATTTCATCTAAACGCTGAGCTTTTTTATGATATCCTTCCATACCACTTGATAATTCGCTCGCTGATGCAGCTATTTCTTCTGCTCCTGATGCAGTTTGCTCTGCTATCACCACCACTCCTTCAATGTTCTTGACCACCTCAGATATTCTTGTGTTTTGCTTTGAGTTCTCACCAAGTATTTCTTTAGTATGGCTCAAGGTATCATTAGATGATTGGAATATGTCCTCAAATACATTGAAGGCGTCATTTGTACTCTTTTGACTGGATGACACCTTTTCATCCAGATTGTTCATTGACCTTACTGCCTCTTTCGTATCCTTTTGCACCCCAGACACCAACGTCTCGATTTCCATTGCAGACTTTTTGGAACTTTCTGCCAAGGCTCTAATTTCATCAGCGACTACAGCAAATCCTCTACCAGCATCTCCAGCTTGTGCGGCTTCAATTGAGGCATTTAAGGCCAGCAAGTTGGTTTGGGCCGCAATATCAGAAATCACACTAAGTACCTGATCTATTTCAGTTGATCGTTTTTGAAGGATAGACATGTACTGATTGGTCTCAATCGAAAAAGTATTGATCTCCTTTATACCATCTAGAAGTGCATTAACTGTTTCAATACCCAATTGACTCTTTTTCACCCCATTTTCTGCCGCTCTATTGATCACGTCAAGTCTATTGTCAATTTCTACCGACGAACCTCTTATTTCTTCAATTATCCCCGATGCTTCGTTTATTTTGGACACCTGGCTAAATGCTCCTCGACTCATCTCATCTATGGAGGTAGCAATTTCTGTTGTATTGGTGGTCATTTCACTGCCGGAAGTTTTCATTTCCGTAGAAGCTTCCCTTATGGCTTCAGCATGTGTATTAATCTGACTCAACAGGCCGTCAATATTATCCAATGCGGCATTTAGATTATTAGCCATTTTCCTAATAGCTCCCGTGGATTGCTTTCTAAAACGCATGGTCAAATTGCCCTCAGATAATTTTTGAAGAACTACATTAAGGTCGTTTAGAGGGTCAGAATAAGAAGATATTAGCTGGTTAATGCCTTCATAGAGACTTTTCCAGGCTCCATGTTGCCCATCAAGACTTAAGCTATTGGTAACCTTCTCATCACTGGCTCCATTTTGTATTGCCTCTTGTGTGTCATGAGTTAACTTAGTTAACTGTGCTTGAACATTAGCCAAAGACAAGTAAACCCCCAATTCATCCGTATCCTCCTGATCGTGGCTAAATGCAAAGTCTCCTTTTTCTAGACTGCTAGCAAACTCCCTTGATTTTCTGGTTTCATTGTCGTTGGCAACTACTTTATTAATAATTAATCTCCATTCTTTATCTGCCTTTGATAATCTGGATAGAACATTGTGTCTTGACAGATGGTCATTAAAGCCAGGCGAGAAGAAATTGTACAAATGAGTTAGCGGCTGATACAAGGATCTATTGAGTTCGAATACTGTAATAGCAGCCACAGCCAAATAAGCAAAAATTGCAATGGGGGCTGACGTAAAATCATTAACTTCTATCAATAGCAACCCTGACAAGAATGAAAGGATTAAGCAAACAATTGAAAGAATTGATTTCCATTTTATTCCAACATTTTTAATTCCATAAAAAAAAGCCAGTTGGACAATAGGATATGCGATAAGACCAACGATTAACGTTTTCATGACACAATAATTAAGATTCCACAACATTAAGTTGATGTTCCCTAAAGCATCTGCCGTAATCCAGTCTCGTTGTGAGTTCAACACTCAATTTGACGAACAGTACGGAGCTAGCTATTAATTTGCTGCTTCATAGCCCCAAGTAGATTTTGATAAACTCTACTTTGTCAAGTGAATACTTATAAGACATCAATACATTAAATTCCTACCTTCATCCTCATTTGGAAGATTCAACACTGCCCACAATGGGTAATCAATGAATAAATCGTAGAATCAAAATTGGAGAAAAACTATTTTTTTCTTGGGGAATTTATTCGCTCCATTTAGGTGTTGGATTCGTCTATTATCAACTTGGCAACCATAATATTTCAAATCGAAATATGATGAATGAGCTCGCCTATAGTATGATAAAAAGCACATACTGAATAACTACTCGGTTCGTAGTATAAACAAGAGTTCCCAACGCGCACAAAGCGCATATCAATAACCTCAAGCGTACAGAACAGGCCTTCAGAACTTAAAAAACTCCAAATATTCCTTAATAATCAGTGACGACTTGGTTGATCAAGCCCTGTAAAAGAAAGAATAGCTCCCCCTATCCGCTCAGAACATAATTGCACTTTGCATGATTAACATCAAAAGAGTTTCAATAATGAAATGTGACTTAACCTGGTACATAAGCAAGATGTGATTCTGTGGGAAATTGAAACAGAGGTTGTTAAAGTGTCGGTAAACCATGACACGGCATCGCTATCTCCTAAGAGCGAGAATAGAGGAAAGAGTAGTGGACAAGGGTTAGTTGGGAAATTTCAACTATTCAAAGGGTTAATTGTTAGGATCAACGACCAATAGGCAAGACACCTTGCCGGGTCTTGACATAATTGTTTAATCTTAAAACTATGAATGATGATGAAACTATTTACGCTAAAACTAAGTCTTATGGGCAAACTTGCATTAACCTGCGGTTTGACTCTGTTTTGTGTCAGCAAATCTTTGGCTCAAACGAATTTAATTAATGATCCAGGTTTTGAATCAGGATCATCACAGAATATTTCCGGGCCTCAAAGTGGACTAACCACGTCAAATGTTTATGCAGGCAATTATGCTGCTAGATTAGCTAATAAAGGTGGAAGCGGTGGACGCTTTGAGGTTACAGTATCCAACCTACTGCCTAGCTCAACCTATGATTTTTCGGCCTTTGTACAAACTTCAGGAGGCGGTGATGGCTTCATAGGTGCTACAGATTTTGGAGGATCTCAGGTTGAAATGAGCTTCGGCAATACAGCCTATGAAAGCAAGAGTATCACTTTCACAACAGGCCCTGCAAGTACCTCTGCCAAAGTTTACGTCTATAACCCAAAGCAAGGCACTTCATATGTGTATCTAGATGAATTATCACTTATTGAGACCATGAATCAATACAATCTGATTTTTAGTGAAGAATTCAATGTAGATGGTCCTGTAGATAGTACGATATGGCATTTTGAAACAGGCTTTCAAAGAAATAACGAGGAACAATACTATCAACCCGACAATTTGATTAAAAAGGATGGTAATCTGGTTATTTCTGCCGTGAGGGACACTGTTTTGAATGAGTTCTATGATCCTAACTCAGGAGACTGGAGATACAACACAGAAACAGCGTACTGGACTTCAGGAAGTATGGTAAGCTGGAAAGGTTTTGAGTTTTTGTATGGGCGTGTTGAATGTAGGGCGAAGGTTACCAATTTGACTGGCACCTGGCCAGCGATATGGACAGTTGGAGGCAATTCAACCGGCTGTGGAGAATGGCCCGCCGGAGGAGAAGTTGATATCATGGAAAATTATCAAAACAAAATCCTAGCCAACTTCGCCGTGGCTGGAGCCGGAAGATGGAATGCAACATGGGATGGAGCATCTATTCCCGTTGGAGACCTGGGTGCAAATTTTGCAGATGAATATCACATCTGGACATTAGATTGGACTCCAGACAACATGAGCATTTATATAGACGGGATTTTTATTAACTCCTTTGACCCGAATACCCCTAACAGTAATAGCGCATATGCTTGTCCAGGTGTTGCTCCTTTTACTTCTGTTCCACAACATTTATGGTTAAATCTCGCCATGGGATCTAATTCCGGAAGCACTAGCGCATTACCAGACAGTACTGTTTATTTAGTCGACTACATTAGAGTATATCAATTAGACGAATATCCCGTTGAGCCAACCTCTTACAACCTAGAGAACAGAAATAGCGGAAAGTATGTGGATGTAGACGGAGGTTTTACAAATGATGGAGCCAACATTATTCAATGGACTCCTAATGGCGGCCAAAACCAGCAATGGCAACTTGATGAAGTGGAAAGCGGCTATTATAATCTGATCGCCAGTCACAGCGAAAAGTGCATGACTATCGCAAATTCAGGTACTTCAGATGGTGACAATGTTGAGCAGCTAACGTGCAACGATACGTTCCTACAGCAGCAGTTTTCGTTGATCGATTTAGGAAACACATATTACCAGATTCAAAACAGAAACAGTGGCAAATGTCTTGCCATAGAAAATGGCAGCACATTGGATGGTGCGAGTCTAGTGCAAATGACCTGCAATTCTTCATTAAATGACCAGCAATTTGCATTGTTAGAATTAAGCTCAGCCAGATCAATTGGAGGTTCAATCCAGTCAGGTCTTACTGGCGAAGACCAGCAAAAATTGCTTCTATTCCCTAATCCTACTAGGAATTATCTCAATGTAGTTCTTGATGCATCAGAACCTGTACAATATTCTATCCACTCTATCAATGGACAACTGATATTGACAGGAGAATTGGACAAGACAACTAAACTAGATATATCCCAGCTTGAAAGGGGTGTTTACTTATTCAAAGTTTCATCTCATTCATACTCTGAAACGAGAAAGTTAGTAATTGAATAATAGATAGTGTGACCCTTCCAATATTGGATAGGGTCACTTTCACAAATCAACTCATAACAAAATGAATCGGTTGAACTACTCATTTGTCCACTCAATCATTCAGAGTATTAGAAACTATTTTCGTTCAAGTTAGAGTTGTAATTACTTAGCTATTGTCTTACCATTCTTTGGTAAGAACCTAAAAATAAGCGCATATATAGTCCAATGTGGACTATTCCGAAGCCCGGCATACGTCGGGCTTTTTCTTTCCCTACCTAGCTGACATAGATTCAACTTATTATGATAGAAGAGACTCCTTTGTAGCCTTCCCTAAGGGATCAACAAGCTCTCAGGGAAAATACTACAAACCGGAAAAGACTGCATTTGGTGAATTAGCTCCAGAACAATACCAGGTCGTAAAAGACTTAGACTTGTTGGAAGTAAATAGCAAAACATCTGGCTAACTGACAGGCTACAGTATTTTCAACCAACTGGGACTCACTACCCGGGTAGGCAATACCATACAGATAGGAAAAAATGAAACGCAGCCTAGTCACCAAAGAGGGCGATATCTTCTAAAAAGGTTTTAAACTCATCAGCAACTTGATCAGGCTCTAGATTGAAAGCAGGACGGAGATGTCCAATGTTGTCTTTTTGATCCAAGTCCTTCAGAAATTTTTCATCAGTAAGTTTGATCAGTGTATTCTTGAAAAGAGCTTTTTTCGAAGATTCACTGCCACAATAAGATTTTGACATGATTTCATCATAGCCCTGATAGAAAGTCGGCAAGTCATATTTCTGCTTCAGTGCATATAGGTCATAAACATCCCTCCAGGCGTTTCTCAAATGAAGGGCAATCACCTTCATTCCTATCAATGATTGTTCACTGGGAATACGAATATGTCCAAGCCGATCAAAGTCCCTTGCACGCTTAAATCTATACTCAGAATGGAATTGAACTTTTACATCATTAATGATCAAAGTATTTGAGAATTTATCCCCGGCCAGATAGTTCACATCTGAAAAGTCCTTTGCAATCTTGCTACGAATGTTATCAAAATCGGGTAAAGGCTGCTTCTTGCCTGGATATGGATTATAGAAAAAGAAGTCAAGATCCTCACTTAGCCGGGTCGGGTTTCTAATGGCTAGAGCCGTGCCGCCTACCAGGTAGTAGCGATTCAATTCTTTATACTCAGAAAAAACGTCAAGTACTGGTTGTGTGGTTTCAGTAACTCCCGGCAAGGGACTTTTGAAGATGTTCTTTTCTGTGTAGTTCAATGTATTCTTTGGCGTTTCTTATATTAAACAACTCTCGGGCTATGTCTACCTGGAGGCTCTCATACATACCACTGTTGACCATATCTTGCAACCAAACCCTTTTTACTACTGCTGGCCCAAATACCTTAATCAATAACTTTCGCTCCTTAGGTGAGCCATAGAGAAGGTATTTTTCAATAATTAACTTATCCGAAAGTTTAATAGAAGGTCTGGACAAGTCATAGGAGTGCAACCAGGCCTTGTGATCTTTTAGCAGAGATCGCTCAAGGTCTTCCCTAATGGATACTTTCTTTATGTTGGCAACACTTTTCATAGCTCTGTTTTAGCTATTTCATAGGGCAAAGATACGAATAACTTTAAATTTCAATTTTTCAAACTTGCAATGATCTCAAAAGTTCTGTAACCTCAAAATTTCTCTATTTTTAAATCTGACCTTCAAATTCAATTCAAAAGCCCACTTTTTTGGAGCATGTTCATAATGACCCTCAAATCACTGAGATATGTTCTTTACAAGGATATGTCCAACAATTCTTTTTATACTGGGTTAAAGCTTTTTCCTTCAAAATCCGATAGCACCAAGTAGTAAATTCAGAGCCGTTTTTTCCAAAAACTTGCCATCCGACTCTCCATTTGCATCATAGTAAATATCATGTATTATAACTTGATTCTTTTAGTTGAAATAGGACAAAATTAATAGTGTAATCTTTTGACTTTTATCCTTCTAAGTTCTTATTTACATATAGCAATTTGGGATATAACCTGGCATGAAATACGGTTTTATAGGGGCCTACTGTAGAGTAACTCTCTCCTCTTCCATAAGGATATCGGCAAATTGTGACTTCCTTTTTCGAATTTCTTGTCCTAAATCATTCTAAGCGTAGTATGAAATTCATTATTGACAAAGAAATTGATTTGAATGAGAACGATTCTTTAAACAGTAAAAGCTACTGTGACACTCTAAAAGAGTCTATTGTTGACTCACCCAAAAGTAATTCATTCACAATTGGACTTTTTGGAGAGTGGGGAAGTGGAAAATCTTCAATTATAGAAACTGTAAAAACCGACCTAGAAACTGATGAAAGTAAAAAGTATCATTTCGTTACATACGATGCATGGAAATATGCCAATGATAGCTTTAGAAGAATGTTTTTACTAGAAGTTCAAGAATCATTGAGATTTAATAAAACGAGTTTTATGGAATCGTTTTATTCGAATAGAAGCTCAGATGTGAGAATCAAAAGGAGATTCAATTATCAGATTTTTTTGATTTTATCAGTGATCATGATTGGAGGCATTATCACAATAATTCTAATTCCTTCGGATGCCAACAACTGGAAACTAACACTGCCTATCCTTATCAGTTTCATTGGAATTTTCACCACAATCTCCCTAAAGGCCCTAGATGAATTGAAGATAAATATCCAAAAACCATTGTTTTTTGCCCCAGAACAATTTGAACAGTGTTTTATTGAAATGCTCACAAAATCACTTAAGAGCTATAATAAAATTCAGAGTGCTTTACTTTGGATTAATGGGGATGACCATGTAAGAGACATTGATAAGCTGGTAATTGTTATTGACAACATTGATAGATGCAGTAATGATCTTGCATATGAGTTATTGACAGACACCAAGAGTTTCCTCAGTCAACCTATGAATGTGGTATTTCTTATACCTGTTGACGACCGTGCACTTAAAAAACACCTTATTGAGTCAAAATCTGATTACCAAGAAAACCACAAAGATGCAGAAGAATTTCTTCGAAAATTCTTTAGTGTAACCATACGATTAAAACCCTTAAAACCGATTGAACTTTTCGAGTTTGCTGACAAAATCAACAAGAAAAATGAGCTAAACTTTACGCCAGATACTATTGACATAGTTTCAAATGAATATGCATCCAACCCTCGAAGAATAATACAGTTTTTCAATAACCTCATAACAGAACTCCATCACTTCGAAACAAATTATGACGAGGGTTTCGTCAGGGAAAATGAAAGTTTGATCTGTAAATTACTGATTATAAAGGAGGAATGGCCAGATTACTATACCGCATTATGCAAAGCTCCTTACATTTTCAATGAATCCAGTGAGAGAAACAACAAACTCATTAAGTCATCAACGGGTCTACAAGTGTTTCTGAATGATACTAAAGCAATTTCTTCAAATATCGAGGTCTCAGTATTTGAAAAACTTCTTGCAAATGGTAGCTCCTTTGATAGTTTTTCTAGCGAAATTCTTCACGAAATAAAGGAGCAAAATACTGACTCTCTTGCTAAGAGAATCAAGGATAATTCAGATGAGGGGGAAAGAGTAGTTAGTTACATAATAGAGGAGCTTCGAAAAGGAATCGCTAGAGAAACATATAGTACTCTTGCGCTAAGGGCTCTCAAATTACTCATTGAACTTGACAGGAAAGTCCCATTAAAGAAAAGTGACAACAGACGGATACAAAATCAAATTGAAGATCACCTAGATAAGGTCTTACTTAAATTAGATAGCAATACTACCTTCGTTAATTATTTAAATAACCTACTTAAACAAGATATTTCTTACATTGAAAATTTCATTACCGATCTCATCAATGAACAGTTTACCAATGTAGAAAAACCTCCTAGGAAGGAAGTGTCTTCATTGATTAAAGCACTGGTTATGCATTCAACATCACATAATTTAATAGTCAATATTAACGATGCATTTGTTGTTTTTTATAAGACTGAAAGTCAGCCGATAAGGGAAATAGTCTCAAAAAAAAATATTGAGCCATTAGTTACCAACGATTTAATGGGGTACGTCCTTTCAAAACTTTCTAATCCAGGAAATGACCCTGAAGAACTAAGCGATGTTTTGTTCATTGTTGAAAATTCAGATATTCTAAAAACCAGTTCAGAGTCCATTTTCGAAAGGTTCAACACGATTTATCCAAATATCAACAACCGAAATAAATCGTTTGTTCTAAATATGATTTACCTAATATCAGATTTGATTTCCGACACAAAAATTAGCAAGCCATACTCTCAGTTTCAAGGTCTAGTAACGAAGCTTTTGAGTAATAGGAGTGTTGGAGGCAGAAACATAAACATTATTAATGAGATAATTAGTGAAGATAGGGATGTTGAAAGGTTTTGTGATTTTTTACGAAACGTATATAACTCCACTGGGTCGGGAATTAATGTTTCAACGTATTACTTAACACTAGGTCAGTCTTCTACTGCAAACAGGAAACTTGTCAACAATTCTATTCTACAACTAAAAAATGATTTTGGATATACGTTATTTCCATTATATGATGTAATTCTTTCAGATGAGACGTATGAAGAAGAAAGCTTAAAGTTATTGAATCATATTTTTAGTGCGAAGAATAAGGTAGGCTACCGTCTTGATCCTCATAAACGACAAAATAAGATTCTGAAGATGACGGATTTAATTTTCAGTGATCATGAAAATGCTGATTCAATAATTGAGTTTTTTGAAAGTCTAACCAGTGTAGATCCAGTTCGAGACGTATTATCTGACATTATTTCGGGAAAAACGAAAGAGCAAATGCTAAGATTATCTCCTACTCTATTGAAGTTATCCTTTGACAAAATAACTCAATCCGATGATCTTTTCAATTATCAAAATGATTTGGAAGTGCTAAAAGCGATCGCACAATCTGGTGAAAAAATTCATCTAGTTAAACTTTCAAAAGTCATCGTTTCGAAAATGCTCAAAGAAGAAACATATGAGGACGCATTAACAATACTCGAGAATTCACGAGAATTCAATTCAAGGGATACAAAGAATATTGTAGGTCACCTAGAAAGTATTGCAGAAGATGAGAATTATTCAGAAAGGGCCTCGACAATAATGCAACGATTAAATGGAAAGTAGCTGTAGCCATCACCATTAATCTTATTAACAGAACCTAAAAAGCAAATAGCGCCGATATTATTAAACTATCAATCATTCACCTTTGTGCATTGGCTATTGTAACTTTAAACAGCAGATTAAAAAACTAATTGGAGAATGGTCAATCCAGTGAGAAAACTCGACCAGCCCATATCCGATCCTATTTGAGAGTTGAAGCAATTAACACCATGCAAAAAGAATTTAATAGAGCTGTTTCAAAACTAAGAAAGGAAGTATCTGTTGTGGACTATTACCTAAGAACCTATTTAAACTCGGAAAGTACAAAATCCGATTACTACAACACTCTGGATTCTGTCGCTTCAAAAGTCGGGATTGATTTCGGCATTTCGCCTGTTCAAGATCAATCAGAAAAGACTTCCAAATATCTTCCATACCTCAATTATAGACCAGGCAACCTGCTCAAAATCAATTCGGGAAGACGAGAATATGAGCCACTTCCTATGAGCAAGGCAGTAAGCTTAGTTGCTAAAGAGTGGATGTACGCAATATGCAGAATTCCGGAAATGGAATTAAATGTGAAACTTACTGAGTTTTAGCCTTTAAAAAATGAATTACAAACCTTCTAATCAACTAGCTGGAATTTTGCTTGATCATGGGTTTAAAGAAATCACTAGCTCAAGATACCCTGACCACCAAAAGCTGATTAATGCTAAAGGATACGAACCTTACAGTCATAAGCGTGCATTCAGAGGTAATGCCAAAATTTCCATAATTTTTGATTACATAAGCATTGCCATTTTTGAAGGGTCTTCATCTATCAATGAACGCAATTCACTGAATTCTGATGAGTTGAAAAACCTTCTGGCTTATTCGAGTTTATCAAGAGTTGAGAGAGATCGATTATCCCTAGACCATAGTAGAATTCTATCAATGAACGAGTTGTTTAAAGACTGCTTATCTCCAAGTGCCAAAACGTCACATTACAGGAAACTTATTGACCTTTTCGATACGTTTAACTATTAATCAAGAAGATGACAAGGGTTGAATTCAAACAAAACGTTCCTGGTTTAATTCGTCATAAATCACATGGTGTTCAATATCTGGAGATAAGGGAAGGTAGCGAATCCCTTTCCGCATTTTACGCCGGAGACGATAATGTGACTTCCTTTAGTGTCTACGCTCAATCTTGGGATCAGCTGCATCAAAAGATGAAAAATGTCATAAAAAACAGCATGGATATACTCGATGATCCAGCCTTTCATATTCCCAATCAAAAGTAGATTACAACAAGCACTTTGCTTTACTAAATGTTTTATGAAATTATTATAACGAACTGAATTTCAATAGAATAAAAAGTCCCCTACGGACTACAAATAACTCATTGAAAATCAGTGAGTTATTTTTTTATACCTTCATATGTAATTGATTTTCAAATAAGTTTCAATTTTAATATTTGGAATCGAACCCCTTCCTTCAGAAACGTTCCGACCACCAAAATTGTAGAAGCTGTTCAAAATTATTTTACCAATTGTTTTATGGATTCCTAAAGACAAGATCCTAACCTAAAACTGAGAAATCTTAAACTTATCAAATCCTAACTTTTGCAGAATCATTTTGATGTCTTCAACGAGCATTTTTAACTCGTGAATTACTACAGCGACGTTAAGTTTTGTTTAGCGTCGCTGTAGTCCAAAGGTTCATATTTTATAAGTTTTAATGGTTCCTCGTATGAGGCATGCATGCCTCATACGAGGAACCATGTAAAAAAGTTTAAATTTTGTCCAGTTTATTAATTAAAAAACTGGACATTTCAATTATACAACCTACCTTTAAAACCCGTGAAAACAAGTGAATACATAGCGGAATCAATAAACAGATTACCCAAGGGGTATGTGTTCACCTATGAGGATTTTATACAAGAGGTGACTAACAAAGAAGCCATCATAAAAGCACTCAATAGAATGGTGAGTAAAGGCAAGATCAACAAGCTCTCCAAAGGAAAATACTACAAACCGGAAAAGACTGCATTTGGTGATTTAGTTCCAGAACAATACCAGGTCGTAAAAGACTTGTTGGAAGTAAATGGCAAAACAATTGGCTATCTGACAGGCTACAGTATTTTCAACCAACTGGGACTCACTACCCAGGTAGGCAATACTATACAGATAGGAAAAAATGAAACACGTCCTAGTCACCAAAGAGGGCGATATACCATTAGTTACCTTAAACAGAAAAACACAATTACGAAATCTAACATTCCGTTGCTTCAATTGCTAGATATGATTTACCTGGTAAAGAAAATTCCTGATACCACACCAAACTTAGCATGCAAGAGATTTCTCAACTTGATACAGCCTCTGTCTTCTGAAGAAGAAAGTACACTCGTGCGGTTAGCCCAAAAATACGCCCCTAACACCCGTGCTCTTCTTGGAGCCTTATTGGAGCAATTGGACAGAAACACTCATTTGAATAACTTACAAAAAAGCCTCAACCCTATCACTAAATATAAGATGAAGGGAGTCGATGATATACTAACTCATGCGAGCAAATGGAACATCCAATGAAACTACACGAAGATTCCAAATTGTTCCAACAAGCCATTAGAGCAACAAGCCAGCACAAAGGCATTCTTGAAATCTATATTGAAAAGGACTATTGGGTTACCTATGTACTAAATGCCATCTTTCATCATGAAATAGGCGAACAAACTGTATTTAAAGGAGGTACAGCCTTATCGAAATGCTTTGGAATGATAGAACGGTTCTCTGAGGATATTGACCTGGTGGTGATGAGATCTGATAAGGAGAATGACAACCAACTCAAAAGAAAAATAAAAACGATATCCAAGGTAGTGGAAGGCCTATTACCAGAGGTACCTGCTGACATTACCCAGAAAATGGGTATGAACCGTAAAACCGCCCATCAATACCCAAAAACATTTAAGGGAAACTTTGGGCAGATCAGAGATGTGGTCGTTGTAGAAGCTACATGGCTCGGATACTATGAACCCTATACAACGCAGTACGTGCAAACCTATATTTATGACATGATGATGAGCAACGGTCAGGAAGGCATGGTTCAAGAATATGGTTTGGAACCTTTTCCAGTAAAAGTGCTTGACCCAAAAAGAACCCTCTGTGAAAAAATCATGAGTATGGTTCGTTTTTCTTATTCAAGTGATCCTATTGATGATTTAAGAAAAAAGATCAGGCATACTTATGACATCCATAAATTGCTTCAGCACGACACGACTAAAGTATTTTTTAATTCGGATGAATTCAGTTCAATGCTACTGAAAGTGGCGCAAGATGATGTAGCCAGCTATAGAAATAAAAATGCCTGGTTAGCCAGACACCCTACCGACTCGATCATTTTTAATGATCCTGAAAAAATCTGGAGTGAACTGAAAAACACATATAATACAAGCTTCAATCAGTTGGTATTTGGGAAACTCCCAAACGAAAAAGAAATACTAAACTCATTAAAAACAGTAGCTTCAAGGTTGAAATCAATCGATTGGAAAGTAGACATTACCCCATGAGCTACAGAAACTATTTATGAAATCTGATTCTGTCAAATTTGGAGTCAGGTGGTTATAAAAAGTTTTATTAAATGCTTTACCCAACAAAATTATGAGACTTGTGCCTAAGTGTTTTACCAAATCTTTTGCTTCTACCGTCACAGAGTCAGCTTAACCAAAAGCTCACCTTCCTGCCTGACTCAACAGTATATAGATCAACAGTGTCACGACGCACAGACCAATAGAAAACACCCTGGTATATTTCCACTGATGCATGTCCAACAATTCAATTTCGCCCGCGTTCAGTTGGTTGGTATTTGGGAAAACTTGCGATACACCAAGCATTACCACCATATTCAAAACGAATTCTATGCCCCAGATATGGATAAAGTGCAATTGGGACTGCAGGATAAAAGTGCAAGTGATATAGAACGTCAGACCTACAAAGAGTGCTGCCTTTGCCCCTTGTGCTGACACCCGTGGGATGAAAAATCCCGCCAGGATGATTGATGCTACGGGGATGAAAAATATACCATTGAGCTGCTGGAGCAGTTGATACAGCCCCTCGGGGGCATCGGCAACCAATGGGGCTGCCAGGATAGCGAATACTGCGAGGATGGTAGAAGTCAACTTGCCGATTCGTACCAGCTTCTGGTCTGAAACGGCATGATCGATATACCGCTTATACACATCGACACTAAAAAGCGTAGCGGCACTATTCAGCACACTGTTGAATGTGCTCAGGACGGCACCCATCACCACTGCAGCAAAAAATCCTGCAAACCAGTTTGGCATTATTCTCTTGATCAGCTCGGGATAAACCATGTCCTGTCGGCCATAAAGCGAATCTCCAAAGTAGTAGAAACCAATCACCCCGGGTAGAATGATGATGATGGGAACAAGGATTTTGAGCAAACCGGTATAAAGCAATCCTTTTTGCGCCTCAACTAAATTTTTGGCACCCAGAGCCCGTTGAATGATGGCCTGGTTCATGCACCAGAAATAGAGCTGGTTGATGATCAATCCGGTAAAAAGCGTTTCGAAAGGCATAACGGAGTCCGAGCTGCCAATCACATTGAATTTTTCAGGAGCATTTTGAAATACCATGCCCAGGCCATCGAACAGGCTGCCATTACCAATGGATACCAACGCCATACACGGAATAGCCAGGCCTCCGATCAGCAAGCCATAGCCATTTATCGTGTCAGAAATAGCAACTGCTTTCAACCCACCAAAAATGGCATACAATGAACCGAGTACCCCTACGGCCACTACGGTCATCCAGAGCCCCTCGGATTTGCTCACACCCAATACTTCGGATACATTGAAAATACTTTCGAGATTGATCGCTCCGGTGTACAGGACAATTGGTAATAGGGTCACCACAAACGATGTGATCAGAAAAAGCGCAACCAAAGTCCGTGTCAATCCATCGAACCGGTTCTCCAAATACTGAGGAATGGTCGTCAGACCCATCCTGAGGTACTTGGGTACAAAAAAAATTGCAGCCGCTACCAAGGCCAGCGCGGAAGTCACCTCCCAGCCAATGATGATAAAGCCATTTTTGTAGGAGGAGCCGTTCATACCAATCAGGTGTTCTGTGCTAATATTGGTCAGCAGCATGGAACCAGCGATGACCACCCCGGTCAGGCTTCGTCCTCCGAGAAAATAACCATCCTGAGAATCGAGTTTCTCGCTTTTGAGCCTGTACCATGAGTAAATCGCGACAAAAGCTGTAAATGATATGAAGGTGAGTAATGTTAACATAATCTGGCTTAAATGGCTTCTTGATGTGAGCGGCAATGGATCAACCTGGCAGGATTTCGCTTACCCGAACTGCCCTCCCCTCTTTCACCGATAGATTGGCCGCCAGTCCAATGGCCAAAGACATCAGGCCGTCAAACCCAGCCACTTCAGGCTCTTTATTGTTTAACAAGCAATCGACAAAAGACCTCATTTCATAGTAGTATGAAGGCACGTAGCGATCCATAAAGAAATGAAGCGGTAAAGCCGAATGGCGCCCTTTTTCATCATAGTAATAATGGTTGTCCCCCGTGTTGTTTTCTGTCCCGGCCATGCCCTTTGACCCGAACACCTCAACACGCTGATCATATCCATATACAGCCTTTCTGCTATTGTCGATCGTAGCAATGGCACCGTTGGCAAAAGACAAAGTGATCACCGCCGTATCTATGTCCCCTGCCTTTGCAATCTCATCATCCACCAGGTTTTTACCGAATGCAAAAACATCTTCCACTTCGCTACCCGACATGAACCGCGCCATGTCAAAATCATGTATGGACATATCCAGGAACATCCCTCCGGAACTCTTAATGTAGGAGACAGGAGGCGGCCCCGGATCTCTACTGGTGATCTTGATTATATGTGGGTCTCCGATCTCTCCCCGGTCGATCCGCTCTTTTATCTTTCGAAAATTCGGGTCAAACCGACGATTGAAGCCCAGCATGAACCTGCCACCGGATTCCTGAATTACTTTCAGCACTTCTTTCACCCGCTCAAGGGACAAGTCCATCGGTTTTTCGCAAAAAATATCTTTCCCGGCCTTTGCTGCTTCGATGATGTTTTCTGCATGTCGGTCTGTAGGAGAACAAATAACTACGGCTTCTACCCGATCGTCCTGAACAAGGTCGGAAAAGTCGCGGTAATACTGTACGTCATGGCTTTCAGCAAGATCACGAGCCTCATCGGCTATATCCGATATCGCCACCACTTCCGCATCCGGGAACTTTGTGTTTACATTTTCCAAATGAATACGGCCCATTCTACCCAGACCGACTATTCCAATTTTAACTTTTTTCATTTGTTGCTAGTTTTTAGATTTTGATCAACTCATTGTTGTGAAATGATTGTGTAGCCAACTCCGCTATTTCTGTTGCCCTGATACCATCCCAGGCTGTGACCAGGGGCTTGCGTTGCTCAAGGATACAATCCACGAACTCCTGCATTTCATTGACAAAGGCCTCCTGAAACCGCTCAGGAAAGGATTGGCTGCATTCTTTTCGTATCCCGTTTGAGTCGATCAACTCTACCAGATTTTTCTGAGGTATTGATCCGATTCGGATCTGACCTTTGCTGCCAATGATTTCAGTCTCCACGTTGTAGCCGTGTGGTGCGGTGCGGCCTGCCAGGAAAAATGCCATGCTTTCGTTTTCGAATTGCATAAGAGCAGAGACATTATCACCGTCTTTGTACTGGCCAAATTCTTCGTGCAAATAGCATCCGCCAATAGCGTAAATTGATTTGGGCTCGGAGCCTAAAAACCAGCGCGCCAGATCGATATCATGCACGGCCATGTCCAGGAACTGGCCAGCACTGCTTGATGCGTACCTGATCGTCCCCTCGATGGAGGATTCCGGATCTACGCTGTATCCTCGAAAGAGCACCGGACGTCCTATATAACCTTCGTCTATTTTTTGTTTGGCGTACGCATAGGACGGATCATAGCGCCTCATATAGCCAAGCATAAATACCTGATCCGGGCTTCGGCTGACCTGGAGTGCTACCCTATTGCTTTCTTCTTTGCTAATGCCCAGGGGCTTTTCGCAAAAGACATGCAGGCCTTTTTGAAGTGCCAGCAAGCTATGCGCACAATGCTGGTCTGACGATGACACGATGACAACCGCATCTAAATCCGTTTCGTCGATCATCTTTTGATAATTCTCATAACAGTTGGCTATGCCCAGCTCATTCTTTGCCCGTTGCAATTCTTCATTCCTGACACTGCACACGGCATGCAGGGCGGCATTTTTCGCCCTTCTTACCAGATTTTCGGCATGTCTAAAGCCCAACCTTCCCAGGCCGACCACTCCTATTTTGATCTTATCTCGGTTCATTAATTTGCTGTGGACATGCCCTATAAGCCAATACTTTTCAAATACTGCCTGTTGGCCAATGCGCATTGCTTCGGGTTTCCCATCCCGGGCAATACATCCTGCTCGACGACCGCCCAGTCCGAATAGCCGATTTTCTCTAGTTCGGTGAGCACACCCCCAAAGTCCACGGCGCCTCTGCCCAGCTCGCAAAAAATGCCATGTCGGACCGCCTCAAAATAGTCCCAGCCATTGAGCGCGACCATTTCAGAGACCGCCTGGCTAAAGTCTTTGAAGTGCACATACCAAATCCGGTCTTTGTATTTTTTGATGGCTTCAATGGGCTCTCCACCACCAAACTGATAATGGCCCGTGTCCAGGCACAGCCCGATCAACTCTTTGTCGGTACGGTCAAGTAATTGTTCTATCTCTTCCGGGGTTTCGACATATCCGGCACAGTGATGATGAAAGACTGTTTGAAAACCAAATGCCTCTCTGACGGCTTCAGCAATATGATTGGCCCCCTTGGCAAAGTGCTTCCATTCCTGATCAGACAATCCCATAGCAGGTTGAATTCTTCCGGCATTTTTTACGCGTTCCTCGATTGTTCCATTATCATCGGCCAAAACGATCCGCGCATTTTCGTATCCGGTATAGTACATCAGCCCGGCTATTTTCAGGGCTTGCGCAATTCCCGCCACATGGTTTTTTGGGTCTTTCAGGGCGACCGGTACGAAAGCCCCCAGCAGCTCCAAATTTCTTTCCTCAAGATCCTGCCTGAGAACATTCGGCTGCGTAGGCATAAAACCCCAATCCCCAAGCTCCGTCCCCTGATAACCAGTCTTTTGTATTTCATCCAATACCTGGCGGTAAGGAATTGGCTTCCCTTCCAGATCAAATTCGAGTACGCCCCAGGAACAGGGGGCATTTGCAATTTTTATCATAGTTTTTGCTCTGTTTTTAGAATTGTCTCGACCACTCCTTTGGCCATCTTTCGATCACCACTTTGGTCTGTGTGAAGAACTCTATTGCATGCCGGCCCTGGCCGTGCAGGTCACCAAAGAAGCTGTCCTTCCACCCGCTGAATGGAAACTGGGCCATAGGTGCCGCCACGCCGATATTGATACCAATATTGCCAGCCATGGCTTCGTTTCTAAACTTCCTGGCACTGGCCCCGCTACTAGTAAAAAGACAAGCTGAATTGCCATATTTCCCGCTGTTGACAAAACCAATCGCCTGATCGACGCTGTCCATATGAATCAGGCTCATCACCGGGCCGAATATTTCCGTCCCAATTATTTCCCCGTCCAAAGCCACATTTTCGAGGATGGTAGGAGCTATAAAATTGCCATTGCTGTTGGATTGAAAGGTTCTTCCATCCAGCAGGATGTCTGCTCCCTCAGCGAACCCCTGATCGACAAGCTCGTGAATTCTCTTTTTGCTCTCGGCTGTGATCACGGGGCCCATTTCTACCCCTGCATCCAGGCCATTGCCAGTAATTCTGGACTTGGCACTTTCATATAAGGCATCCCTGATTTCCCCATATGCGCCACCGACTGTCACGACAGTAGAGGCTGCCAGACACCGCTGCCCAGCACAGCCATAGACACTGTCCGTGATGATCTTTGCAGACATCTCCACATCTGCATCGGGCAGTACGACCACTGGATTTTTTGCTCCGCCCTGAGCCTGAACCCGCTTGCCATTCTGTGCACCTTTTGCGTAAATGTATTTGGCGATCGGAGTGCTACCTACGAAGCTGATGGCCTTTACATATTCATGCTCGAGCAATGCATCCACTGATTCCTTGCCTCCGTGAACCATATTGACCAACCCTTTGGGAAGATCCAACTGGTCGATGAGTTTGAATATTTTGATCATGGTCAGTGGCACCTTCTCCGATGGTTTGATTACCATGGCATTGCCGGTGGCGATGGCATAAGGCAAAAACCAAAAGGTGATCATGCCAGGGAAGTTGAACGGTGCGATGCAGGCTGTCACACCCAGGGGCTGTCGAATGACGAATTCGTCAACCCCCCGTGCCACGTCTTCTGAAAATTCACTTTGGATCAGCATCGGGGTACCACAGGCGGTTTCCACATTTTCAATGGCTCGCTGCAATTCACCTTTCGACTCGCCCAGCGTTTTTCCCGACTCCAGGGTAATGGCCTCGGCCAGGTCATCCAGGTTTTCCTCCAATAGGCCTTTGAGCCTGTATAAAGGTTGCACCCGTTTCATCACAGGCACGTTTTTCCACTCCAGGTATGCCGCATGCCCAGCCCTTACAGCCTCATCAATATCAGCAGATAATGCCGGGCCTACCGGAACCTTGCCGAGAATTTCTTGTGTTGCTGGATTGACGACATCAACTGATGTAGAATTCTTACTGGCGACCCATGAGCCATTTATATAGTTTTTCAACAATTCCATTCTTTCCGTTTTAGTAGTAGAATTTTTGTCTTTTCTTGTTTTTCAAATACGCTGTGTATTTTGATTTTACTCCGTCCATTTCTGATACTTCGGCAATAGGCACTTCCCACCAGCCGTAGCCTTCTACACCATGGTAGCGATCGCATTCAGTATAGATGACCGTTGTTTTATCGATCGATTTGGCCTCTGTCAAAGCGGATGTTAAATCGTCATGAGAAGTACAGGAGATCACATGGGCGCCAAGGCTCCTGACGTTGGCTACCAGATCGACAGGAAGGGTACTGTTATTGCCACTTTCGTCATCAGATAGCCGCCCGGTTTGCTCGTTTCTAAATCCGAAACGAGTTCCAAAACCCTCACTCCCCAGTGACCTGGACAAGGCTCCTATGCTTTTGTAGCCATCGTTGTTGATCAGTACGATTGTCAGTTTGTAGCCTTCCTGTATGGAGGTAATGATTTCCTGGGCAAGCATTAGGTAGCTCCCATCACCTACCATCACATACACCTCTCGATCTGGATCGGCCATTTTGACCCCCAATCCGCCAGCTATCTCGTATCCCATGCAGGAATAGCCATATTCCAAATGGAAGCCTTTACTGCTTTTGGTTTTCCAGAGTTTATGAAGGTCTCCCGGAAGGCTTCCCGCTGCGCACACCACGACGTCCTCATCGTCCATGAAATTATTGACTGCCCCGATGATTTCTCCCTGACTGAGCCCGTGATCGTGTCGATAATCATAGATCTCATTGACCGTTTCATTCCATTGCCCATTCAGGTTAGCCACCCGTTGCCGGTATGATGGATCTACCAAGTAATCGGCCAGCAACTCCGAAAGCTCTTCTAATGTCGCCCTGGCATCCCCTTGTACCATTAGCCCACCGTGCTTGGCAGAATCAAATTCCGTAATGTTGATATTGATAAATTTTACCTCGGGGTTTTGAAATGCTGTCTTGGAGGCTGTAGTGAAGTCACTGTACCGAGTGCCCACACCAATAACCAAGTCTGCGCTTTCGGCTATTTGTACAGCACCTGGAGTTCCTGTAGCTCCCACAGCACCCAGATTACCAGGATGATCATACCTCATGGCTCCCTTTCCGGCAAAAGTTTCCGCCACCGGGATTCCCGTTTTTTCGACCAGGGCAGTCAATATATCAAGGCTGTCACTATAATGTGCCCCACCGCCCACTACGAAAAGCGGTCGCTTGCTACCACGAATCAGACCTGCGGCCATTTCTAGCAGTCTCCTATCCGGTCTTGGTCTGGGTATTTTCCATACTTTTTTCTGAAAGAGACGTTCAGGAAAATCAAATGCTTCTGCCTGCACATCCTGTGGAAGTGCCAGCGTGACTGCTCCCGTTTCAGCTGGTGATATCAGCACCCGCATGACTTCAGGAAGGGAATAGATCAGTTGATCAGGTCGATTGATCCTGTCCCAATATTTGGAGACCGGCTTAAAGCAATCATTGACCGAAATATCTTGTGAAGTACCGGACTCTAGCTGCTGAAGTACGGGTGCGACGTGACGCTGGGCGAAAATATCCCCGGGCAAAAGCAATACCGGAAGGCGATTGATGGTAGCACCGGCTGCAGCCGTGAGCATATTCGTGGCCCCTGGACCTATAGACGTGGTACAGGCCATAGCACTCATTCTGTTGTTCATTTTGGCGAAAGCCGCCGCAGTGTGAACCATGGATTGCTCATTGCGGCATTGATAGTATTTGAGCTCATGCTGCTGCTGAATGGCCTGCCCAAGCCCGGCTACATTGCCATGACCGAGTATGCCAAAGCAGCCTGCAAAAAACTTGCGCTCCTGACCATCCCGTTCCACATACTGCTGATTCAAAAATTTGATCAGTGCCTGGGCCACTGTTAGTTTCATCGTCTTCATATCAAAACCCTCCTTTGTCTTCTATAAACCTCAATGATTCATCTATTGTGGGCATGAAATTGGCGCACCCTGGCTTAAGAACTACTTGTGCTCCACTCGCATTCCCCATTCGACAGGACTTGTATAGATCCCATCCATTGAGGTAGCCATAGATAAAGCCGCTGGCGAAAGCATCTCCTGCCCCGAGTACATTGAGCACTTCCACAGGAAATCCCGGGACTTCCTGTTTGCTACCATTCGATTCGAATATCCTGACACCCTTTGATCCACTTTTGACAATCAGCGTTTCTACGCCAGAAGCCAATATCTGCTCTATAGCTTCATCCAGGTTTCCGGTAATCTCCGGGGCTGAAATTTGCTGGTGTGAAATGTGCACCTGATCCTTTGACCTTAGCGTAGTAGCAAGCACTTCCTCTTCGGTGCCAATAGCTATTTTGACCTTTGGCAAAATGGCCCTGGTCATAATACCAAAGGATCGAATATCTGTCCACTGGTCTGCACGAAAGTCCAAATCCAGTAAAACGGGCACCCCTGCGTGAGAAGCCTGCTCTGCCGCATAAAAAACCGCACTCCTGCTAGGCTCTATATTCAGTGCCGTAGCGGAAATTTCGAGTAACCGACAGCCCCCGATGGAAGCCCTGGACACATCATCGACTGTAATCCTGGAATCAGCACAATTGTCCCTGTAAAAAACCAATGGGAACTTATCCGGAGGCTGGATACCCAGAATCACAGCACTGGTTCTCGCGTCCGTTACTTTTGGAATGAAGTCGGTTCTGACTTTCTCTTTTTCAAGAAAGTTGAGTACAAAATCACCCACTTTATCCGCTCCTACAGCGGTCAAAATTGCGACATTCAACCCAAGCCTGCTGCACCCGACAGCAATATTGAGCGGTGAGCCGCCCACATAGGCATCGAAACCCGTAATGTCGACGAAATCAGCACCTACGTCCTGCGAATACAGGTCGATCGATGAGCGTCCCATGGTGATTACGTCCAAGTGATCTTTTTCAGTCATTTTCATGTCAATCAGTTTGCTTTTACCATTGGAACCCTTGGGTCTTTGCCTGCCCATGTGCCGTAGATCCATTTGTGATCAGGGTCATCTGTGCTAGCCAATGACTGGTCACTTCCCGTCAAAAAATTGAGGTAGTAGACGTTGTAACCATGCCCTGCCGTCACCGGATGATACCCTCGAGGAATCATGACCAGATCGTTGTTTCGGGCAACGGCAATCTCATCCAGGCTACGGTCGCCTGTATAGATTTGCTGGATAGCATAGCCCTGTGGTTTGTCGATTTTGTAGAAATAGGTTTCTTCGAGCCTCGCCTCTTCCAAATTGCCATTCAAATCAACCCTGCGCTCATCATGCTTGTGGGCCGGGAACGAACTCCAATTCCCGGAAGGGGTATACACTTCAACAGCAACCAATCGATGACATCCAAACCCCGGTTGAATCAGGGAATTGATTTGACGTGTCGCATTGTCACCACCCCTAATTTCAATGGCAGACTCAGCGGGTGTCTTAAAACATGCCGGATGATCCTGATCAGTCTCACACCACCCGATCCCCAAATCCAGAAGTTCAGATTGGGCAATAATTTCAAAACTCGTGTGCCTTGGCAAATACAAGGTATGCGCGATGCCATCAAAAACGCTCTTCCGGCCATTTTCTGTCTGCCATGTACCAGCACTGGTCTTGGCGGTATAGTCACCGGACAACAAGATGATGCCGTATTCATTGTCTCCTGTATTGCCTCTCCATGTTTCACCTTTAGTCATGAGTCGTGCCTGAAAATTCAAAAATTCCCATCCGGCGTCCTCAGCCAGCACCTCCAGATAGACATCTGATCCCCGATGAGGCTTTACCATTAATGGACACTTACTATATACATTCATATCGTTCTATTTAAAGTCTCTGTTCTTGTCATTAGAGCCCAGCAGCTCAAATTTTTCAATCAGGAAATCAGTTTGCTCCTCCATGTACACCTTCCCGGGTACTATCGGATCAAACTGCTCCGGACAATTGGCAAAAAACTCTCGATGCACCCTGGCCCAAATCAATCGGGTATCCGTGGCGATGTTTACTTTGCAAATGCCATACTTGATTGATTCCTGTAGTTCCTTGGGATCGACCCCTTTGGCAGACGCATTGAGCTGTCCTCCATATTTGTTTATAGCACTAATTTCTTTGTGATTGACAGCAGACCCCCCATGCAAAACCAGCGGAAAACCGGGAAGTCGATCCTGGATTTCCCTTAAAATATCGAACTGCAGGCCCTGCCCGCCGGAAAACTTATAGGCACCGTGACTGGTACCAACGGCAATTGCCAGGCTGTCACATTTTGTTCTCTGAACGAACTCTACCACATCATCCGGGTTGGTATATTTCGCGTGCCGATCTTCTACAGAAATATTATCTTCTACCCCACTTAGAACCCCTAGCTCGGCCTCTACCGTGATCCCTTTTGCATGTGCCTTGTCAACAACTCCAGTTGTTCTAGCTACGTTTGACTCAAAGTTTTCGTGACTCGCATCGATCATCACCGAGGTGTATTGCCCAGAATGGATTGCATCTAAGGCGTGATCTTCTATGCCGTGATCAAGATGAACAGCAAATACCGTATTTGGATATATCGATTCAGCCGCATCAATCATTTGCAATAGCATCGGAGCATGTGCATAATTTCTTGCCACTGGCGTGGTCTGCACGATGAACGGGGCCTCTGACCTGGATGCCGCTGCGAAAAGCGCCAGCACCTGCTCCATGGTAAAAACATTGACCGCTGCCACTGCATATTTACCATAACATTGCTCAAATAACTGACCGGTAGTAAGACGCATATTATTGTATTATTCTTATTTATTGTTCCAGGACAATACTTGATTTTGGGTTTGAGTATTCTGGAATCACCAAAGCAATATGCAGCCATTAATTGACCTATTTAGAATTTATAGACAGGTATTTAATGCAAAGGTTTGCAATGCATCTATGCAAACCTTTGCGTTCTTCAGCAATACTGAATTGTACTATTTAAGCACAATAGAAAGGGAATTACTGTGTTATTTCACCAGGGAAGACTGACGAACTATGAGTTCAGGCTTAAGTATTTCATGTCTGAAACCTGGCTCTTTATTTGCTTTTTTCAAATGATTCAAAAGGATTCGAGCAGAAAGCATTCCCATCTCGTACACTGGCTGATCTACTGTAGAAAGACCAGGAGAAGCGAAAGCCGAAAAAGGGTTATTGTCAAAACCCACAATAGCCAGGTCATCAGGGATTTTGACACCCCTTTCCCTCAAGACAGACAAAGAACCAATGGCCACTGCGTCATTTACTGCAAAGATAGCGTCCGGTGGATGAGGCAAATCGAGTAATCGCTTTGTCGGCTCGATGCCATCCTCCATTTGAAAAAAACGGCTATTTACAAGCAGGTCTTCATCAGGCGTGATGCCATTCCCGGTGAGTGTGTCGAGGTAACCGTTCTTCCTATGCCTGGCAATAGACAGTTTGTCCGGTCCTGCAATATGGGCAATACGCTTGCAGCCCGTGTTGATCAGATGTTTCACGGCCTGGCAAGCACCATCATAGTCATCTACAAGTACTTTGTCAATTTCGAACCCCTCACAATCCCGATCAAAAACCACTGTCGGGATTCCGGCAGACCGGAGCCTTTCAAGATTCGCGAAATCATTGGAATTAAGCGAACTGGATATGAGCACCCCATCCACCCTTGCCGACAAGAAAGTTTCGATCCCTTTGAGCTCAAGATCCTTAGATTCATTTGATTGGCTAATAAAAATATGCTGTCCCGCGGGTTCCAGCACGTCTTGAATACCACAGATGATCGATGAGAAAAAAAAACTGGTGATCTCAGGCACGATGACACCAATATTATTGGTCTTTTTGTACAGTAGATTGAGCGCAGATGTATTGGGCTGATATCCAAGCTTCTTGGCCAGCTCCTGTACGGCCAGTTTGGTTTCTTCTTTTATGGCCGGATGATCTCTAAGTGCCCTTGATACAGTGGATGGCGAGATTTTCAACTCCCTGGCCAAATCTACAATGGTGACTGCATCCGTCATGATCAAATGGGGAATCAGTAAAACAAAGGGTCAGAGTTACTGATTTTTGTAAACCTCAAAAAATGAGGCCACTTCAACCATAAAACCCTGACCGTTCTATTCATGGTATAAATCTCAAAAAAACTGTACACTAAAACTCTAGTCTTCTTCCAATATTTCTATCAATGGACTGCCCGTATTTCCGTCTGGTACTTTTATGTCCAACATATAGGCCACTGTCGATGCTATGGACGTAATTGACACGTATTGGTAGGTATGCCCCTGTGGAACCCCCTGGCCAAACCAAAGCATAGGCACATGAGTGTCATAAGAAAAGCCCGTGCCATGGGAGCTGCCCGCCTCTCGTTTTTCCAGAAAAGTGGGCTGGTACAAAACCGTAATATCCCCAGAGCGATGCCAGTGATAGCCTCTTTGCACCATTGACCTCTGAGGGTTGGTATAGTCCATCCTACGCAAATCCCGCGCGAGCAAGACATCGCTAACCTCACTCCTCTTGGCTAAAAACTGCCAGGATGCTTCTGTGACCAAATCAAACTCAAGTTGTCCACCCGAAATAGCAGCCTGATCAAGGTACACTTGTCCATCAGCGAAATGGTTAACCAGCTGCGCCAATCCAAATTTCTCTTCCAAAAAATTATTTAATTCACCATTAATCTCACTCTCGTCATAATAGCCAGATCCAATCTTTTTAGACATGAGAAAATCAGGGTTTTCGGCCACTGCATGATCAGCAGTGAGGAAGACGGTGTAGTTTCCCGCTCCCACAAGTTCGTCCAGTTTTACTAAAATCTCGGACAAGTCCTGATCCAACCTGATGTAGGTATCCTGTATCTCCAATGATTGAGGTCCAAAAGCATGGCCTATCTTATCCGTACTAGAGAAGCTGATAGCCAAAAAGTCAGTTTCATTTCCCTGTCCCAGTTCTTCACTGTCCAGTGCTGATATGACCATCTCCTTGACGATCGAATTCCCAAATGGCGTGGTTTGAAACAGATCGTATTTTTCGTCAGCAGGAAATCCCGATAGCTGATGAGGAAATGCAGCATCGTCCAGGCCCGGCAATACCGATTCGTAGTGCGGATTGTCGACATCACTGACTGAATATTGGTCTCTTGGCTTGATCAATTCCCAGTTTTGTGACAGATGTTTATCCGGCCATTTATTCTTGTTGAACCGTGCCACCCATTTTGGTAATTTGTCCATATAAAATGTGCTACTGATAAAATCACCCGTTTCCTTATCAAACCAATATGCGCCATCAGCCATATGTCCGGCAGGCAAAATCGCCCCCCTGTTTTTCAAGGAAATGGAGATGACTTTGGCACGGCCTTGTGTTGAAATTTTCAGCTGGTCTGTTATTGTCGGCGTGAGGAGCTGGATAGGAGAATATTCCCCATTGTCACTTTTAGAGCCCACCGTTTTTGCACTGGTATCCGTCACACAGTTAATTTCATCGTTCAATTTCCTGTCATACCAGCTATTCAATATGACACCATGGTTTTTGGGGGTTGTGCCTGTGTACACGGAGGCATGCCCTGGCCCGGTCTTGGTCGGAATGTAATTGTAATGGGCATTTTTGTAAACAAACCCGTCCTTCATCATTCGCTTAAATCCTCCCTCTCCATATTGATGCTGAAATCGATACAAATACTCATACCTCATTTGATCAACGATAATCCCGACGACCAATTTAGGCTTTGCTTGTGCACTCACTGTCTCCCCCAGTATAAGTGACAATAGCAAAACCATTATCATTCTTACCATCCATTTCGCTTCCATATCCTCGCTGCTTAACACTTTAATTATTGTGATAACTTCGAAAGAATATCCCTCCAGTCATACAAATGAAAAGTCTTGTCCGTAGACATGGCCACGAATAACCCACTTGGGAAATCTGCTCCCAGATTGACGGAGGTCACGTCAGAGCCATCACTTTCTAGTGTTGATAGCTCAACCGCTTTGATCAGAACATGATCATGGGAACCTGCGGTGGTGCCTTCTCGTGGATAGACATTGAATGTACCGACCTGCTGATCAGAAACCAGAATATAGCCCTTACCTCCTTCACTTTTGTAGATGCTAATCCCCTCAATGTCACGCCCAAAGTCCTTTTGCCCAAAAACCGCGAGTTCTTCATTGCCCTTGTCGGGATCTGCATAGTATTTCCTAATCCCATGCATTTCGTCTGAGTAATAGACATAGCCCAATTCATTATCCACTGCAATAGCCTCTATTTCCTTTACCCCGCTGTATTGACCAAATTCACGCACCTTGGTCAATCTAACATTGCCATCACCGGCATCGTCTATCCGGTACTGCCAGAGATAGTTATCGGCAGGACCATCCTTTCTACCCACTATAGCATAGATCAGTCCTTTGGGTGATGTATAGAGCGCTACACCCATCGGCCCTTTCTCTTCTTCATCCTCAAAAACAGCAATTCCTCCTTTATCAATTGGTTGCAACTCCGGGACAGTGAAAATCCTGACCTGATCATTCGCCCTTTCTGTGGTGACAGCAATATCGACTTCTTTCCCACTGATCTTCAATCCATAGGCAATATCCACGTTATTGGGACGACCCAGTCCCAGCACTTTGTTTTGTATTTTGCCTTCCAGATCAAATGCATACAGCCCCCCACCTACTTCCTTATCGGTACCTATGATTAAGCTTTTCTGAGGATCCTCTTTGTTGATCCAAATGGCAGGATCATCCGTATCGTTGACAACCTTTTCTGAGATGTATTTTGGTTTGATTGCTTCCTTGGTGTGCTCCGGAATCCCATCCGGGGCGATGATGAGATCGTCTCCGGCCAAGTCTTCCCATGCGTAGAGATGGAAAGTTTTATCGTCGGACATAGCCACAAACAATCCCCTTGGAAACAGGTCACCCAGGGAAGCATTGGTCACTTCAGAGCCATCACTTTCATTAGTAGATGCCAAGATTGTTTTTACCAACCGATGGTCGTGCGGATCTGTCAAAGTGCCGGCCCGGTCAAAAAAGTGAAACTTGTTGGCCTGCTGATCGGAAACGATTATGTATCCTTTGCCAATGTCTGTCGGATAGATACTGATTCCCTCATGGTCATTGGCAAAACCCTCCATACCAAAAACAGTCAATTGCTCATCACCCTGATCAGGATTTGCATAGTATTTTCTGATTCCTACTCCTTCGTCAGAATAATAGAGATAACCCAATTCGTCATCTACAGCGATCGCCTCTATTTCCCTGGCTCCACTGAATTTCCCAAAAGTCCTAACGAGCTCAGCAGAGACGCTACCGTCCTCATTTCCAATCAATAGATACTGCCACAGATAGTTTTCACTTGGCCCAGTTTTCCTACTGACAATAACAAATATCGCATCATCTTCATTCCTTTTATACAGCGACACCCCCATTGGGGCACGTTCCTTTTCCCCAACAAAGACTTCAATGCCGCCATTGTCTATTGCATTCATGTCAGGTACAGAAAAAATCCTGATCTTGTTGGTAAGTCGTTCTGTAGTGACGGCTATATGTATTTCATCACCGTTGGCAAATTCAAGCTCTTCTATATCAACATTATTTGGTCGTTTTAGCCCACGAACTGTTTTATCCTCAATGATTCTCCCATTTAAATCAAAGACATACAATGCTCCATCTTCATTCTTGTCAGTACCTATTATTAGGCTTTTAGCAGGATCATCCTCATTTACCCAAATCGCCGGATCATCTGTATCGTATTTAACCGGTTGGGTAATGAATTTTGGCTTGATCACATCATCATCCGGATTGCTACCGACAGAGGTACAAGCAGTAAAAAAAATAGACATACTCATCCCTGCAAAAAACACCATTGCTTTTTTCATGTCACTTAAGTTTAAATTTTCTTTCTTAGAATTTGACCCGTGGTATCGAAAAGTATGTCGTATGTCTTGCCAGCTTTGTCCAAATCTATTTCATATAGTTCCTGACCATCTGAAGTCCTGACGATTTCTATATCTATGATTGAATAATCGACAAATTTGGTTTGCAAAACATTTAATACTTCCGTCCTCAGTTCCTGTACGGTTATCTCTGTTTCGGTTTCCATCCATTGACCGAAATAGTCGAAATATGACGTGACTTTTTGACCATCCAGCTTATAATAAACCCGGTACATATCGCCATTATCAGCCCATTCCAAATCATTGGCCGAAGGCTCCATATCCAGGAATTTTTGTCTGACACTTTCGGGCACTTCATTGCTCGAGCAACTCTGAATTACCACCAAAAAAATAACGACAAAGACGAAAGTTTTCATAGTTTTCAAACATCACATAACAATAATATCCGGCAAATCTGTAGCTATTCTGTACCTAAAACTCTAATATAAAATTGTGTAATCCGCTCTCATATTTATGAGAAATTCGAATATCATAGTGCTCACAAATTTTGGAAACAATGGCCAAACCAAGTCCTATAGATTGCGAGTTGAACCGACTGAACCGTTCAAAAATATCTATTGAATCACTGTCAATAGGATCTCCTGTATTGACCACTACAAACTTTTGATCAGTTAGCGTCAAATCAATCACTCCATTTGATTTCGAGTGTCGAATTGCATTTCTCACAAGATTGGACACCAATACCTGTCCAAGGTCAGAGTTTATCTTAATATGCACTCCTTCTTTTAGATCTGCATGGATACTTAGCTGATTTAGCTCAGCCATCTCCTGGTAGTCATCGATGATATTGGTGATTAACTGAGTCATGTCAATCGAACCATGGTCGAGGTACTGTTGATTTTCGATTTTGGCCAGTAGTAGCAATCCCTGGTTCATTTTTGATAATCTGTTGGCAGCATCGTAAATAGCCTTTATTTGCATGAGCTGTGCTTCGTCCATCTTTTCAGATTGCATTAGCATTTCCGACTTACTTTGAACCACAGCCAAAGGTGTCTGGATCTCATGGGAAGCATTTTCTGTAAATTCTTTTAGATTTAGATAATCCCTTCTTATCCTTTGCGTCATAGACTCAATGATCTCATTGAGTTGCTTAAACTCTGTGGTGTCCGTGTGCGCCACTTCGATCTGCTGTGAACCCCCAAGTTGATAGTTGGTCAGTGCAAACAAAGTTTTTTTGAAGGGTTTCCATAGATTCCTGGATACAGCAAGGTTCAGAAATATCATTACCACTATCAAACCACAAAAAACCAAAACCTCGGTAAAAAAAATCTCATAAACCAGTAGTCGAGTTTCCAACAGCGACTTGTATATATCTATTTGATAATGATTTTCTCCGATCCTTCTATTCACTGATAGCTTGAGGTACGGTTGATATTTATCATCAATGATGTCGTAGATAAGCGTGTCCTTAAAGAATAAGCTGTCCAACACCACTCCAGAGTCTACCAGCTTGACTTTTTGCTCATAATTGTTCAGCCCCGAGATGTTTTCACCATTGATGATTTGTGTAGTGGCTATCTCTTCGCGGTTGATGAGAAAATTCCGAATGTCACGATCTATTAACTTACTCGTGTTGAAATAAATCAGTACCCCTCCCAGCCCTAAAAAAACCAGAGCTACGAGCAGGTAATAGACGGTAGCCTTAGCCAATAACCTCAATCTGATTCAAATTTGTAGCCCAGCCCATAGACGGATTTCAAATAGTCGTTGCCTCCCACCTGCATGATTTTCCTTCTTACGTTTTTGATATGGGTATATATGAAATCAAATGAGTCGAATGTGTCAGAATCATCCCCCCACAAATGTTCGACAATTGACTCTTTGGTCAGAACCTTGCCACTATTGCTTACCATATACAATATCAACTCATACTCTTTTCGTGTCAGCACCAGTGGTGTTTCATGTACCTTCACCTCCATTTTAGCTGTATCGATATTTATTTCCTTGAAATCTACCGAATCACTACCTCCATATTTCCTCCTTCTCAGGATAGACTTGATCCGTGCATTCAACTCTGACAGATGGTACGGTTTGGTCATATAATCGTCAGCACCCAGATCAAGACCAGTTAATTTATCGTCAAGAGCATCCCTGGCACTTAGAATAAGGACACCCGTTTCCTTTTTGTATTTTTTGAGATATTCCAAGACTTCCAGACCATTTCCATCGGGCAATCCAATATCCAGTACCAAGACATCATAATCATACACAAATATCTTGCTCTTTGCTTCACTCATGGTTGCGGCTTTCTCAATGAGATAGCCTTCATTACCCAGGTACTCATCCAAATCCCTTAAGATTTCCTTCTCATCTTCGACGAGTAATATTTTCATATTTTCACCATTTTCTACCCCATCAAACCAAAAAAAGGCATCACGACCACATTTCTCATGGTTCGAAACACCTTTTTTAATTTACTTATTCTATTATTTAATTACCTATTTTTTTCAAAATCCATTAAATCACTTCTCAATCCCAACATTGAAAATCCAGACTTACCAAATGGATTTTCGATCGACTCCAATCGTATTACATCTAAAGGTTGAATTTCAAACCAGCCCTGGCCCAAAAACCATATTGTTCTCGTTGTTTAGGCGTTGCACTGGTATTATAGATTTCAATCTGGTTTTCATCGGTAATATTGTTAAGCTGAATAAAGGCGGTAAGCTTTTTTTCAAGAAAACTCTGACTCACCGAAATATCCAACTGCTTTCTGTTTTCTATATAGACAAGATCACCACCATCTATTTCACTGATAAACCTTCCATTAAAATTTAGTGATGCCCGGGCATTGAAGCCACCAATAGCATAAGAAAGGGCCACGTTTCCGACATGCTTGGATTGACCAGGCAGGTCTATTTCATTTAGCTCATTGCCTTGCGCAAAGTTTTCAACTGTCGCACTGGATTCCGTAAATGTATAATTCATGTAAACCCCGATTCCTTTGAGTGCGCCAGGCAAAAAGGTAAGGTTCTGCTGCCAGGCAACTTCGAAACCAAACAACCAGGCATCCTGACCATTGATTGACTGGGTGATCTCAAAATCAGTGTAGTCTAATATGTCACCCAGGACAGTTTGTTGATAAATGAAATCATTCATATCCTTGTAAAAAACACCTCCGGAAAGAAGTCCCACGGTACCAAAATATTTTTCCCCAAATAGGTCAAAATTTATGGACTGAACAGGTTTAAGATTTGGGTTAGATATTGAGGCTTCTTCATCTTCAGCAGCTATTTCAGCCCCTTGCACCAGGTCTTCAAAATTTGGTCGGGCATACGATCTCGTTACAGCCGCCCTAAGATTTGTATTATTATCTATTTCATATTTGAAATGGACCATCGGCAATAGAAAGCTATAGTCGTTGCTTACAGTCTGGCTAATTGCAATTCCCTCATCGGCATCCCAAATTGAATTTTGGTACTCTACTTTATTCAATTCATACCGAAGGCCAGCCAATACCATAAGTTTATCGAGCTGTATTTTGCCTTGTCCATATGCTGCATAGACATCTTCTGTAGCATTATAAGCTTCCAAAGCTGCTTCTTCCTCTATTACCGTTTCATCTAGATCAAAGTCTCCTATATTGTCCCGTTGATACTGTGTAAACCGCCCATGATCCGGAAAGTATCCAATAGTTTCCCCCAAATCTCCCGCCATAAAATTATCATCGGTGTACTCACTTTGGAAGTCAACCAATGTCAGGTCATCAGCACCATCTGTCAGCTCATATTCTTCGAATTTTTCGTATCGATAAGTTTTATCTTTAAACCTTGTCTTCGCACCAATTTTTATTTCGCTTGAATTATCCCCTAAATCAAAGGGGAAAGTCAGATTAAACTTTGCGGTAACGTTCTCGTCTTCCGCGATAGTTGCTGAGATTTCATTCTGATCGTATACGTAGTTTTCACTTACGCCAAATGCAGAAGGATTCCCATTATAGGTATAATTGACAAGCTTGGGATTCAATACATCACCCAAATCCACACCCCAGGAAACATCTTCATCATTTGCATATACAATTTTATCGTTGAACGGAGTATCCTGGTAAGCCTTAGAATAGGATACTTCATAGTCCAACTTCAGTTTTGCACTATTGTAGTTACCTCCGAGGTTGAAGCTATACACTCCCTGATTCTCTTGTCGATGTTTTAACTCCTTCACCGTTTCATATTCCAGTACGTCCTCGTCCTCTTCGGCTTTGTTCTGAGTTTCCCTTCTCTGTTCCAACTCTCTAAGTTCACTATATAGTGTTCTTAGGTAGATTTTACTGTTATCACTCAATTTTAAGTCGAACGTTCCGCTTAGTCCAATCCTATTTCTGTCAATTTCATAGTCACCGATAATGAATTCATCGAGACCGTCCGGATGATCACCACCCCAGCCATCCAGCTCATATCTATCAGAGCCTTTTCTACTTGCAGCATAGCTTCCGCTAAGAATGTAACCAAACTTTCCCCCGCCTAATCTTTGACTTAAACTTAGGCTACCTTGACCCGAAACTTTCTCTATGCCATGGTTGTACTCCGCTGAGCCGGATCCAGACACTTTCAAGTCTTCACTCTCTGCGGTGGGTGTAATCAAATTGACGGAACCTCCGATGGCATCCCCATCCATATCAGGAGTAATAGCTTTTGTTACTTCCAGCGAAGCTAACTGATTAGCCGGAATAGCATCTAAGGCTACAAACCTCGCACCAGCCTCTGGTGAAGGTATTTGTTCGCCATTCACACTGATATTTGTAAACTGTGGAGCCAAGCCCCTTACGAGCACAAAGCGACCATCGCCTTCATCTCTTTGAATATTGACTCCAGGCACTCTTTGTAGTGATTCTGCAGCATTCTGATCGGGGAATTTGCCAATCTGATCTGCCGATACAATATTTTTGAGGTTATCAGCGGATTTCTGCTGATTGAGTGCACGCATCTGCCCCTCCAGGGTAGCAGTCACAGTCACTTCATCCAATTGCTGAACATCAGGCCCAAGGCTAATTTCCACATACTTGGTATCTCCGGCTTCAACCACGACAGTCTCCACCTTTGTTTCATTCCCTATGAAGCTAATTTCTAATTCGATTGTACCTGGATCCACAAATAAGTCAAAGGAACCATCAATCTTAGTGGAAGCTCCGGTATAAGTTCCTTTTATTCTGACCGTTGCCCCAGGCAATGCCTTTCCTGTTGATTCATCTTTCACCACTCCAGAAACAAGCCCTTTTTCTTGTGCACTTGCATTCAAAGAGAAAGCTAGGATGGCCAATGATAACACCAAACGGAAACAACGTTTCGTGTCAATGTAATTGTTTTTCATAGTAAGAGGTATTTGTTTACCAAGCAACATATATTTCAAATCTGGAGTAAATCTGGAGTAAAGATTGAGGAATCAAGCTACAATCTTATTTACAGAGGGCTTCAATTATATTCAAACGGATTGTCCCGAAAATTGGAATTATATAGCTAAAAGGGTTTGCTACGAATGCATATCATATTCCCAATTCGAGGATAGGGTAAAAGTTTTTATTGAGTATCACAAACTAAAATTATCGTACACATATTTGTGTATTCTCCAGGATCACCTGAATTTAAGATTATTGAATAATTCGACATAGACTACTTATACCTCCATGAAACAGTGAGTTTTTTCTGATCGTCAGCGATTGATCTACGGACAGGATTGTATTTCAATATTTAGAACCCGACTCCTTCATTCAGAAACAATCAAGTCCTGAGGATTTAAAGATCGAGGTAGTATAGACCAAAGAACTAGTCATGATTTTGAAGATTTAATCTATCTACTAAATCATCTAATATTCAACATCAAATATTAGATTGTGAAGACGAAAAGGAATATTTAATAGACTCCTTCAAAGAAGCATTAAGCCCTTCTTCCATGCAAGAAATCATTATAGGGAATTTGTTTTATGAAGAACAGGAAGTAAGCTTTGAGCTTATCCTCCAACGAATAAAAGACACATTAGTAGGCTATTCATTGTAATTGGCCTGATTAATTGTTTTACAATTTGTTTTACTAATATTTTATATATATCTGATTATCAATATAATAAAAAGTCCCCTACGGACTACATAAAAGCTCGACATTTGTCGGGCTTTTTTTATGCCCTAAGGCTAGTCATTTTCATTTCTAAAACTTTACTTGCTTCGGCGGGAAGTAACTTCCGACCATTAAGGAATCACATTTTGTGACACCCTGATCTCTCAGCTACAACCAGCATATTGGAATTGCTACCATATAGATTTGGCTCCATGTACAATCCTGAGAACAACAATTGTTTTAGGGTTGTATATTCGATAGATGATCCTATAGTTACCAAATATCAATTCCCGCAGATCAGTGTTGTTAAATTCAGGAACCATACGCCCCGAATGAGGAAATTTCTCAAGTTGCTCTGTAAGTTCCACAGCGCGCCATGAGAATTCTTCAGCGTACCGTACCGAGTCTTTTGCAATAAAATCTGAAATTGAGTCCAGGTCCTCCCAGAAAGATTCCGAAAAAGTTACCTCGACCACTTCTTAGCTATCCTATCCTTGACCTGCGCCTTGGTCAATACCCGACCTTCTTCCACGTCCTTCATTCCACGCTCCACCTTGTCGATGAATAGAAGTTTATCTATGAGTTCTTCTGTGGTAAACTCATTGGGAAGTTGATCAAGCGTCTCGATTACCTTCGTCTTGTCCATGTAGTAAATGTAATGAATTCTTCATCAGGTCAGGGACCTTTTCGTCGGATCGTATCAACGCGACAGACCGACTTCTTCCAAAAGTTCTTTATTCTTTTCCTAAGACTTTACTGATACGGCCCGGGAATAACTTCCGAGCCATTAGAGAAGTACGGATAAAGGCCAATAAAACCCTCTTCTTCTCAAAACACCCATCTGCGTACATTATGTTTCTGGCTATCTTGAGGAAGATTCTGATTATTCAATGAACAACCAGTATATGTGGTTCAAGATCATCTTGGGAATAATGGCCATCATTGTGGCTATCATCTCGTATATAATTTGGAAGAGGGTTACTTCTAATCCCTATCGAAACATGAACATTGAAAAGTTAAGAGAATATTGCCATTGGCTATGGTCAGTTGATTCCATTGAAAGTTCTCGAGAACTTATGAACATTTTTTTGGAATACTTTTTTCTAGTGATCCGCAAACACGGTCAGGATGAAGTATATAGTCAAGCCCATGCGGATGCCAGAATGCTTTTCCAAATGATATTTACCAAGGCCTCATACATCAATAAACTCCTCGAAGGGGTAGGCTTCAACTCAAAAGATGGAGGAAAACTAAATCCGATAATTGATCCAACCTCAATAGCGCCATTAGTAAGAACACTTTATGAAACGTTGTGCGTCTTTCATCTAGTTTACATCTTGCCTAATTCCCAAGAGAAAAAGGATTTGGTCTATCAACTTTGGGTTTCATCAGGACTGAAATACAGGCAAAGATTCAGCGCTAATTTTCCAAGCTCAAAGGAGAAACTCGAGCATGAACGAAAGGAAATTGAAAATATCAAAACCACAATTGAAACATCAGATTTATTCAATTCTCTGACCGAAAAAAACCAAAAAAAAATCCTGGCTAAACTAAAAGAGAGGGACTATAAAATTTCATTCACAGGTCTTGATGTCAACTTTCTGACATGGCAAGAACTATCTGGAACAATGGATTTGAAAAATGACTTGTTGGATAATATCTATACTTATTATTCACTTTATGCTCACCCTTCCAATGTTTCCGTTTTTCAATTTGATACAATGTTTTCAAAGGAGGAAGAAGCCAACAAAAGAATAACAACCACAAGTATGAAGTATTGTTTTGCGCTTCTAAGCATGTTCATTGCAGACTATATCAAACTATTTCCAGACATTCTAAAAACCTACAATGATCAAGACCTAGTCAGCCAAATAGCTCTCAACTTTCATAACAGTATGATGCGTGGAGAAACTCACTCAATTAATGATGCTTGGAAGAAGCTTGGTTGAATGGAGTATCTCTCATCGCCCCCAATAGCGCGAAAGTTATTCCCGCCCGCTCCAAACCCCTCCACCAAATAACCAGTCCTCCCTAAGCCCATTCCCAAATAGCATCGCCCATAAACACCAATCGCTCCGCAGGTGCGGAGCGATTGAGCTAGAACTTGTTGTTGTTGTTTTAAGTTTTTTAGTACCCGGGGTTCTGAAACTCATCCATTGCCTCGGTATCCAGTGGGAAACCTTCCTCATCGGTCAAGCTGTTCAAAAATCCTAAGGGCCAGGCCTTAAATGTGTGGTATTTCTCGAATACCCCTCTACCTCGGCCGATCGCACCATATACTCCGCCTTCGTCTACAGGATCAACGGGGAACGGATAGTCTACCGTACCGGTAGAAGAACTAGGCGCTCCATAGTAGTCTCTGTAGTACACCCTTTCGTATAGAATGCCAGCGTTGTGCAGGTCTTCTGTGATCAGCTGCTCAAAAATGAACTCACGAGCCTTTTCGTTGTAGATGAAATGAATGAATCGATCCATCTCTGATACAGCCGTAGGAGGATAGTTTTCCAAAGCTGCCTCAGGCCCTGTACCCCACTCTGCACCTGTAATTTCGATTTCACTATAGGTATCTGTGGTGACAGCATAAGGAGCTACTCTTTCGGAAGCAGGCATGTTATACCTTCCGGTAAGCACGCCTGGCTCAATAGTGGCCAATATTTCAGACCTATTTTCTCCGGGATGGAATGCTGCACGTCTACGAATCACATTCAAATCAGCAATGGCCGCATCAGGCCCATCTCTTCTACCTAAGGCCTCTGCCCTGACTAGATAGGTCTCAGCCAGTCTAATCAACGGAATATCTATAGAACCGGCACCTCTATCATCAGCTCCTTGTCCCCTATTCTTATCCCACCACTTGGAGGGGCTCAAATAGGCCAGAGATGAGCTTGCCTCAGCATCACATCCATATCTGCCGATGTTGGCACCTCCTACAGGCACTATTCGATATCTTACCTCTCTGTTGGTCACGTCTGTCACTACAGGATTGTCAGGATCAATGGTAATACCCGCTCTGAGGCCGGTAATATTACCACTACCATCACGATCAAAATATCCGTCACCATTCGGGCTGCCTGCGATCCATCTGGCCAGCAGCATGTACGGCTGACTCGCCACCCACAGAGAATCCAAAGGCTCATCCTTAGAGTTTTCTATGAATACCAGGGTACGCTGATCCAGCTCAATTTTTGAATTGCCATCTACAACGTCTTCGCCCTCATATCGGTCAGGATACTTGCTCTTCAGCGCATTGTTGTAGTACCAGGCGGTACCATCTGTCCAGTTAAGCGCACCGGTTTCGATATTGGCTGCATATTCATGGATAAACGTTTTGGCGTACCTTGAGTCGTTCGCACGATCCGTGTACATATCATATCCCCAGTCATTAGGCCCAATCGCCCGGAAAGGCCGTGGATACGTCATGTCGTTTCGTGATACGCCGCAATTGAGCGTCGTGTAATCCTGATCATAAATGTGAATCAACTGAGAACCGCCATATCGACCATTGAACTGCTGCGTTCCTTCGTATTGGGTAGACAGGATAATCTCTGAAACCAGGTCTCTCGCATGGTTTTTCAGAAGGTTTGAAGGGTCATTAGGGTCTACCGCCCAAAGTTCACCAAAATTTGGAGCCAATCCGCCATAGGCAGTTTCTCCCTGCTTTTGACTGATCACGTCCGTGGAATAGTAAATCGCAGAATCCAAATCGGTCGCTATATCTCCTTTGTACAGCATAGCCAGGTGCTCCTCAGCATCTGCCCAATCAGCAGCCTGCGCCCGGTGCAAGTACAGCTTTGCCAGCAAATGTGCCGCTGCAGGTCGGGTGATCCGTCCCAGTTGATCAGCTTCTGGTGGAAGTAACTCGACGGCCTCCCTGAGATCCTTGATCATCACCCTATATACATCCTCAAGAGAGGACTTTTCATAGTAGAAGATGGTCGAATACTCTTTAGGCACTGACAGCACCAATGGCACGGGCCCCAGTACATTGGTCAACAGATAGTAGGCATAAGCCCGCATAAACAACATCTCACCTTTCGATCCTGCCACCGCGTCCTGGACATCCTGGTCCACGATCGTAAAGTTTTCCAGGAAAATATTGCATCGCGTGATCACAGGGTACATACCTTCGGTGATATCCCCGGATTCCACACCCAGTAGGTTATTCACCTGATCAGTAATCGAATGAGCACCTATCGCCCCTTCGCCCCAGGTATCGGGCTGATACAGTCCCATTGAGATTCTCCCTGCATTGTCATTATTCAGGAAAGTCTCCACGTCATTGGATGCCCCAAAGAGCCAGTTGCCAGGATTATAATCCGGCTTAAACCTGAATACCTGGTAAGTACCGTTGACCAGCCCAGTCAATCCCTCCTCGGTGAGGTAAAAGTCATTGTTTAGGGTACTCACCGGGGTCTCTATCAATACGTCTTCATTACATCCGAAGCAGATACTTGTGAAGACTGCTATTATTGCTGTTAGTTTTTTCATTTTCAAAATCCTTATCATGACTAATTGTTTACAGGTTCAACCTAAGTCCAAAAACATAACTCTGTTCCAACACACGGTTGTTGTTTTCCCCTCCGATAGGGTCCCCAATTGAGTTGGTATTTTCCCAACCGTTGTTGTCATCAGGATTGATTCCTGCTTTCACTACGTCTCCACCCCATATGAATGGGTTAAGTACCTGCGCGTATAGCTCCAATCTCTTGATATGCGCTCTCTGCAGTAGACTTTGAGGCACTTCATACTTCAACGAAATATTTCTCACCACGAAGAAAGATCCGTCGTTGATTCGCGTTCCTCGAGCCACGTCACCATTCGTAGATTCTACGGTTGGCTCAGGCCATCTTCCATTTGGATTATCCTCCGACCAAAATTCGGAAAGATCCGCATGAGGTGCATAGCCTATATAGCCACTAGAGCTTATTCCTCCGGGCTCAAGACCAGCCAAATACTCCTGTCCTACACGCGCATAGATAAACGCACTGAACGTCCAGTTTTTATACTTGAAGGTATTGGTTAAACCTCCGGTCCATTTAGGCACCCTGGATCCCCTGATAAACAAATCCTGGCTATCCAAAGTGTAATCTCCTGAGTCCATCACACCGTCTCCATCGGTATCCACAGTGAGTGCTTCTACCGGCTTCCACTGTCCAGGTCTAAAAACAATCCCGCTGGCTTCTTGCCAACGCTCGATCTCAGCCAGATCTTCCTCTGTATTTTGCCACAGACCGTCTGTTTTGTAGGTTCTGAATATGGAAACAGGATATCCAATGAACCAGTTGTTACCGGGCATGTCTACCTTACCATTTAGTAACTCTGTGATTTCTTCTTTATTGGTAGACCAGTTCAAAGAAGTCGTCCACTGGAAGTCTCCATTGTCGATATTGACTGTATTCAAAGTAACTTCAAACCCTTTGTTCTGCAATTCGCCAATATTGGCGGCCACTTCGGTATATCCGGTCAATGGCGGCAGATCCTGAGTCATCAACAGATCATATACTCTTGACTGGTAGTACTCCAACGAACCAGAGATTCTGTTGCTAATGAATCCAAAATCCAATCCAATGTTGGTTTGTTCTACCTTCTCCCAGGTCAGGAATGGGTTGGGCTGGCTGTCAGGAATAAACCCTGTGCCCACCGTAGTCCCATACACATAATCGTAGTTTTCCAGTGGCCCTGAAGATTCATAAGCTCCAAGTGAACCCTGGTTACCCGTCACACCATATCCTGCACGGATTTTCAACTGGTTAATAAAAGAGACACCTTGCATAAAAGACTCTTCCTCGAGCTGCCAAGCTGCAGAAAACGCAGGGAACATCGCCCATTTGTTTCCTTCTGCCAATACCGAAGAACCATCTGATCTAATGGAAACGGTCAGCAGGTATCTGTCAAGCAGTGAATAGTTCAATCGAGCCATGTACGACTCAAGTGCTTTTTCCCAAAAGTCTGTAAAAGCGGGTGTGGAACCCGTAAGGTTAGACGACAAATCATACCATTTAGGGGTATCATTTATCAACCCTGAAGCTGAGGCTGAGATTGACTCAAACCTCCAGTATTGGTAGGAGTGAAGCAGCGTCAAACCAAAGTTGTGAACTCCTATTTCCTTATCTACATAGATCAGATTGTCAAATAAAAACTGATGCCTGAGTTCATTGTAATAATCAGCAAATCCGGACTGAGGATCTCCTTGCCGACGTACTGTGGACTCCTTGCCCTGCCATTGCCCTCTTCGATATTGCTTCATACCGGCACTCACGTTGGCACGGTATTTCAGCCATGGGGTAAATTTCACATCACCAAACATGGTTCCCTGGAAATAATTCCTCATTCTATTATCCTCGGTATTCTCCACATCGATCAATGGGTTGTAAAGTGGTGCTCCTTCGTTGTTGCCCGGATACACGATCATATTGCCCAAGCTATCAAAAGGCTGGGACATCGGGTACATTCTCTGAGCCTGGCTATACAAATCCCTTGGACCTGTGGCGCTACCCGAGCGATATGCTGTACCGTAGACCTGATCAGAAAATGTCGCACTCAATGAACCTCCTATGGTCAAAAAGTCAGTCGGAGATGCATCACCGTTGATCCTAAGCGAATATCGTTCATAGCTTTGGTTCGTCTGAGTCCCCTTATTGTTCAGATAACCGAAAGAGAAGTAAATATTAGATGTCTCGCTCGATGACGAAATCGAGATGTTGTGATTTTGTGTGGTACCTACCTGGGTGAGCAGGTCAAACCAGTCATAGTTCCCCACATTACCCGAGTTGTATACAGGCACCCTGGCCGGCCACCCTTGTGCTCGCTCGTCTTCGGTGGCGTCTCGCATCATTACAGAGTTGTACGTACCCGGATCATCCCATTGATACCCATCTCTGATCGACTGGATGGTGTGGTAGTCATTCTTACCAAACACTCTGATGTCTTCGTCAGGATCGGGATAACTCGTTCTGTAGAGTCGACCACTAGGGTGATTCTGAAATGCCAATCTGTTCCGATCCAGCAAGTTTCCTGAAGATGCCCAATCCGTCACCGGCTTAAGTACGTCAAAACTCATGGAGCTATTGAAGTTGACATTCACTCCTCCTTTTTTGCCCCTTTTGGTTGTGATGAGTACTACCCCATTGGATCCCTGAGCTCCATAAATGGCCGTCGCTGAAGCATCTTTTAAGATCTGCATATCAGCAATGTCGTTAGGATTGATGTCATTGAGGTCCCCCATGAGAACCACTCCATCGACCACATAAAGTACGGGCTGATCTCTGTTAATGGACTTATTACCCCTGATTTGGACATTCGCCACTTCTCCAGGTCTTCGGTTGGATACGACATCCACTCCGGCAGCCTTTCCCTGCATGGCATCTACCGCATTGGCTACTGGCCGTTCCTGGATTACTTCCGCAGAGATACTGGAAAGCGCACCGGTGACATCACTCTTCTTTTGAGATCCGTAGCCAACGACCACTACCTCTTCCAGAGTTTCGATATCAGTCTCCAATAAAATATCAACGACAGAACGACTTCCCACTTCTACCTCTTGAGTGAGGTATCCGATAAAGGAAATCTGCAAAATCGCCCCTTCTCCAACGCTAAGCTCATACTTACCGTTGATATCGGTGACAGTACCATTGTTTGTGCCAGTCTCTAATACTGTAGCGCCGGGCAATGGTTCCCCGGTTTCATCTTTGACCACACCACTGACAGAACGCTGCTGCCCTATTGAGACCGATGAAATCAAAATCATCAATATAAAGGTGAGATGAATTTTCAATTGTATAAGTTTTCTCATATTCAAACCGGATAGATTAAAGATTCTTGCTTGTTGATCATCGCCATTGATCAATTCAATGGCTCTTTTTTCGCTATTAACAATTTTAGGTTAATCATAAATGAGGGACTTTAAATGATTCGTTGAAAAAGTATGTCATTCTCGTATTTCCAAATTAATGCCCTGAAAATGACCTTTTGTACCAAATCACCCCACCTCATCAATCAAATACTTTTAGGTTTTCTCCTATCTCTTCTGAGATATTGATCTCCCCTCCAGACCATGCCAATCCGTTGACAAACACATCCTTTATTCGAATGCCATCGAACAACGAAGTATCCAAAGACGCCTTACCTGTGGTGAATTTTATATCGTCCAACACGAAGTTGGAAAGTCTGTCGTGCTCAGTAACGCCTACCTCGGCAAACTTGTCGCAGGTCAACTCCATCTTGCTAAAGGTGATGTTTTCCGCATAGGACAGCGGGGGTGTCTCTCGTCCTTTCAGATCGAAAAACTGCCGCCATGGCCGAATGTAAATCCCGCTTCTGACCTGACCCGAAATTCCCTCCAGCGTGATGTATTCATACTTCTGAGGTGTATCAGGCCTCATTTTGAAGTTCATCAGCCGCTGTGCCTTTTCGATGGTACAGTTTCTCATCAGGACATTTCGGGTATGGATATTTTCACTCCCACAGGTGAAAGTCGAATGACAAAATCCGAAGACATTGTCTTCTATAAGGATGTTTTCGTTAATCCCATTGTTAGGATCCTTGTCTGCCCAGGGGCCTTTTCCGCCTTTCATGGCTATGGCATCGTCGTTTACGGACATGTTGCAGCCTTTCACGAGTACATTGGTGCACACATCAAGATCGATGGCATCGGTGCTTGGCGCCTTGATCGGCTCCTTAGGTGCGAAAATGGAGACATCCAAGATCTTCACGTTTTTGCACTGGTAGAGATGGGTCGTCCAAAACCCGGAGTTTTGTAGCCTGATGTCCTGGATCTGCACATCGTCGCTACCCCAGATAAATACCAATCTAGGTCGCAGCACCTCCAGGTTGGTGCATTTTGGGTTTTCTTTTCGTCTTTGCCAAAAGGCCTTCCAAAACTTCAGTCCATTCCCATCAATAACGCCCGTGCCGCTGATGGTAAACCCATCTACATCATAGGCATTGACCACTGCAGGGATGTAATCCAAATTTTGTCCTTCCATACGAGAAGGCTTGAAGGGATAATTTTCAATTTCATCCGATCCCTTGAGGACGCCACCCTCCTGTACGTGAAGGTGAGTACCGGGCTTGAAAAATAACGCCCCGGTCATGAACGTGCCCTTGGGTACAAGGATCACTCCGCCACCAGCAGCTGATGCAGAATCTATTGCGCTTTGAATGGCCACTGTATAGATCACCGTGCTGTCGTTGGCCACAGCTCCAAAATCAACGATATCGTAAGTCGCTCCTAAGGAGCTGACTTCAATTTTTGAATTGTCTTTAAACCAGGCTGAGATTTCCGTTCCGTCGGGGAACAAATCCTTTTGTGATTGGCTTTCGCCACTCTTTTCTGAGCACGACATAAGGCCAATACCCACGAGCAGTGCTAATAAGGTCTTATTCATAATTAGTTCCAGGTAATTATTGGAGTAACAAACATAAAGAGTCATTCGGTGCAAATTGCCCCGTTGAATCCCGTATGCTTACATTGAATGAATCACTGTACCCATTTTACTAATATGCCACCCCTCGCCCAGTACCGAAGAATCTAGATTTGTACAAGTAGGCATTCTTACCTGAGCAGAACTATTATCCGCTCGATGAGGTCTCACAAGGATGAATGATAAGACATTTTGGGCATTGGCCCTCTTCTACAACAACGGGTCGCAATATAGTTGTGACCCTTTTTTTGTCTCTTTGGAGAATAGACGGGGAAGCGGATCCGTCTGTTAAATGGGAGCATTCTCTCAACGGGAAAATCTCAATATCCAAAAAATCAAAACCTAGATAAACCTCAATTCCAAAATTTCAACCTCAAGGTGGAACCACTTTACTATGGACCACACTTATCATGGTTGTCATTTTTTGGATTTGAACATTGGGAATTATTTGACTTTAGAAATTTGACTTTTAGTCTATTTCTCAATCTCCACATTGGCCAGATCTGCTTCGCTACTGTCGACGGAACCAATGTTTTTAGCATACTGTGAGGGAGTCATTCCATACTTGGACTTAAACACGCTGCTAAAGTACCTCCTGTCGCTGAATCCTACCTTGTAGCATGCCTCGGCTACTGAGTACTTTTGATTGACCATCAATTGTACGGCCAGCTTGAGCCTGAAATCCCGGATAAACTCCACAATGGACATACCGGTCAAAGCCTTGAGCTTTTTGTAAATATTGGAATGGCTCATGCCTATTTCCTTTGCCAGAAATTCGGCCGTAAGATCTTCCGAAGTAATATTCGCCTCGATCATCTCCGACACTTTGCCCAAAAACTCCTGGTCCGGAGAGCGGATCGCCAGCTCCGTAGGCTCTATGAGCATGTCGGTCTTGATTTTCTTCCTTAGGAGTGCCCTGTTGTGCAGGAGGTTTCTGATCCGGGTCTTAAGGATGATTTCGTTGAAGGGCTTGGTAATGTAATCGTCCGCTCCAAGGTCCAGTCCTTCTTTCTTGTGGATCAGGGAGGTCCTGGCAGTCAAAAGGATAACAGGGATATGGCTGATCCTCGGGTCTTTTTTGACCTTGCTGCAAAAGGTGATTCCATCCATGACCGGCATCATCACATCAGACAATATCAGGTCGGGCATTTCCTCATAGGTCATATCGAGTGCCGCCTTACCATTCTCAGCCGTGATGATTTGAAAGTGTGGTTCGAGTATCTCAGACAGATACTGTAGAATGCCTGCATTGTCCTCTACGATAAGCACCGTCATCTCTTGGAAACCGGTAAAATTGAACACCGTACTGCTCTCATTTTCCTGTTCACCCTGCGTATAAAGGTTAACTTCCTCGCTATCGCTAAAATCTTCGATCAGGAACTCGGACTTGATGTGATCCTTTCCGAGTGGTAGTTTGATAGTAAATGTGCTACCTACTCCCAGCTCACTGTCCGCCGATATCTCACCTCCATGCAGTTTGACTATGTCCTGTGTAATAGACAGCCCCAGGCCGAACCCATCGTTGTTTTTATGATTGAGCTTATTGTCGCTTTGATAGAATCTTTTGAAGATATCATCCAACTGATCTCCCGATATTCCTCTTCCATTGTCCTTAATCGTCAAAAAGAGGTGGTTGTCGTCTACATCTACATTTACCTTGATTTCACCGCCCTCTGAGGTGTATTTGAATGCATTGGAGATGATATTGTACAACACCTTCTCCATCTCATCCCTATCAAACCATGCCCTCAGGTTGTCTACAGAGGAATGATACTGGTAGTCAATGTTCTTTTGGTTGGCATGATCAACAAAGGATAAAAAGATCTCTTTGCTAAACTTCGTCATGTCACCCTCTGCCACTTTTAGTCGCGCGTCGCCTACTTCCAGCTTTCTAAAATCCAGTAGCTCTGTCACCAGTTTCACCAGATGGGATCCGTTTTTCCGGATATTATCCAGGGCTGTCAGCTGATATTTTTCGGTCACACCCATGTCGGCCAGCCGGTTAATCGAGCCCAGGATCAAGGTCACCGGCGTCCTGATCTCATGAGAGATATTGGTGAAAAACTTGAGTTTCAGGTTGTGCAGTTCTGTTTCTTTCTCCCGACTCAGCTGTTCATACTTCAGTTGGGCCTTCATGCTTTCCCAGTAGATGTTGTACATTCTGAAAAAGTAGAGCACCAAAAGCATGAACAAGAAATAAAAGAGGTAGGCCCACCACGTGGCATAAAACGGTTTGGCGATTTTGACCGGCATTGAAATCACCTCGCTGTGGATCGAGCCTTCTGAGTCAAGCGCTTTTACTTTAAACACATAATTGCCGGGTGACAAGTTGGTGTAGGTAGCTGACCTGTTTCTACCATTGTTTCTCCAGTCTTTATCAAAATTCTCCATCTTGATCACATATTCGCAGTCCTCAGAGGAAGGAAATACAAGAGCGGAGTAGTCAAACGTCATGACCCTCTGGTCAAAATCCAGTGAAATTTGATCCACCTCATTGACATACTTATCGATGGGTTGATCCGGCCCTATTGGCACCGATTCATTGAAGAGCTTGAAATCTGTGAACACCAGCTTGGGAGAGCTCACATGTTTTTTCATCGCCAGCGGATCGAAAGAGATCACCCCATCCAAACTGCCCAGGTAAATGTGGTTGTTTCGATCACGGTAGAAGGAGCGCAATTGATACTCCCCCTCCAGATCCGAAAACTGGAACAACGAATCCCGCTCCTTGCTGTATTTGAATACTCCCTCGGTGGTATTGATCCATATGTCTTTGTTCGCATCTTGTGTGATGCCACAAACTGTCTTGTCGAAGAGGCCTTTATAATTTTTGAATAGCTTCAATTCATTGTTCACCAGGTCTACCCTCTGTACACCGTTGTTCCAGGTACCAATCCACAAGTATCCCTCTCCATCATCATAGACACAGGTGATGTTCTTAGAAGGAAACACTGCACTGTCCTTTAAATTGGTAAACTCCAGTTGAAACCTACTGAACTTCCTGGTTTTCGGATCGAGTAAATTGACCCCTCCACCAAACGTCGCCACCCATATCTTACCGTCGTTTCTAGGCTGAAAGTCCACCACATTATTGTTGCTGATGGTGGTAGAATCTTCAGGGTCGAACCAGTACTGCTCAAAACTCCTTGCTTTCTCATCAAAGTAATTCAGTCCCCCACCCCAGGTACCAATCCAATATCCACCGTTTTTGTCCTCAATTATATCCTGAATGTTGTTGGCAGAAATACCTTGTGGGTTTTGGCTGTTGAGCTTGTACCGCCTGATTTCCTTAAAGTTTCTGTCAATAAGTATCAATCCGTTGGTGTAGGTACCCAACCAATACCTACCGTCTTTTCTTTGGAGAACTTTGGAGATTTTGTAGCCGTCAAAATAGCTTTTGGGATCATTGACAAACTCATGATCCCGATCCTCGTCATAGACCAACAATCCATGTCCGTCCGTCCCTAATACCAATTTTTTATTCTCCTTATGAATGGACCATACAGAATAAGGATCTTCTACATCTCCAATAAAGTCCAGGGGATTTTTGAGGTTTTCCAATACAAAAACCCCTTTCCATATAGTGCCGATCCATAGGTTGTGATCCTCATCGATATAGGTAGAATAGATGGAATTGCTCAACTGGGCGTGTGCGAGCTTTTTGGATATGGCTTCTTCTTCCCATCTTCCATCCCTCTTTTTCAAAACGGACAGTCCGTTTCCATTCATACCGACCCATACCCGACCCTGGTCATCTAAAAAGATATTGCTCACATTGGCATGCAGGTTTTTACTTGTAGGGTCAAAGACACTGGTGAGTTCTTTTGAGGCCGGATCAAAACTCAAAAGCCCATGATCACGCGTGCCCAGCAGCATTTCGTCTCCTACAATTTGCACCACCTGGATCTTTGGGTTCAATCCTGAGGTGGGGTTCAGGCTTGCTTCGAAGGTTTCTGACTGGGTAGAAAACCGTAGCAAGCCTCCTTCTATGGTACCACACCAGATATTACCCTTGTCATCAGAGGTAATGTCCTTCACCAGGATATTACCCAGATTTTCATTGTACACTTTGAAGCTGTCGGCCTCTTCCATGTATAGGTTCAAGGCGTGATTGGTGGCTACCCAAATATTTCCTTCCTTGTCTTCATGGAGTGCCCGCACATCGATATAGGGTAGGTTTCCTGCGAGCCCGTCACTGGACTGATAAGGTCTAAAATTGTCGGTTTCCTCTTTGTACAGGCTTAATCCACCATCCGTAGTACCTACCCAAAGCCTTCCTTTGGAGTCAATAAGAATGTCTAGTACGTCCTTGCCTGCCAGGTTACTGGACTCCTTGTATTCTTTTAGCTCTAAGCCGTCATACCTCTTTATTCCATCGCTGGTACCTACCCAGATAAATCCACTTGGATCCTGTGCAATACTCGTAACAGTACCTGAGGTAAGCCCTTTTATTCTTCCAATATTCCTGATATCGTATTGCCCAAACGCATCAGGACTAATGGATAGAACACAATAGGTCAAAAAAAGTAATAAGCGCCTCATATCAACAATAACCACTTTGAACTACGAAATATTACATCATTTTTCCGGTCAACAATGGAAGTCCAAATATATTTATCAATTTGAAATCGACCAATCTAGGAAAGGACGGAACAAGTTGTGGCCTGCACCATCATGTCTGTCGTGCTGTGAAGGGTATTTTCTCATTAATTATTGATTCATTTACGAGAGCTGTTTTCTTTATTGCAAGCCATAGGCCTGGATTATCGAATGACGATTTTTGTGCTATCCAAAAGAGCCCCAGTATCGGCAAACAGCTGGAGCAGGTAAATCCCATGCTCCACATCGCGAAGGTCTATTTTGGGTTCCCACTGAGCTTTTTTCACTTCCTTGCCACCAAGGTCTCGGAGCACTATGTATGAGATGTCTTTGTTAGAATTTACTAAATGCAGTTCCCCTCCTAGGACAGGATTGGGGAAGTAGAGCCCATGAGCATTCTCCTCCACATTCATTACTCCCGAGCTTGAAATCGAAATAAGATTTCCAGCGGATGGATTAGTTCTTGGCAGCACTGACAGGCGTGCTCCGGGGTCTTCATTCTTCAGTGAAACCGAAAGAATTGAATTGATATTGTCGACCGGGGCGACCTTGTACACTCCAGGTTCTGATTCTTCTATTCTCCAATCAACACCAGTTTCTCCATGTACCAGCACATTACCATTCAATTCTATAAATAAGCCTGAGGATACATTCTGAAATTTAAAAACAGACTCAAAGTCTCCTGTTGAAACCAGCATCCATTGCTGCGATCCGTCCTCCGCACAGTTTTCCTGGGTGAGAATATCCCCGTCGGTCACGCAAAGTTGAGAGTGAACCGGCTTCAGCGTCACAATTTGACCGTTGGCAAAGCCTGAATAGCATGGATTGATATCGGAAGTTCCACCGGCACAAGCACCACAGTCATCATCTACTGCGCCACCTTCATAAAATCCCATACAGTCCAACTTCGAAAAGTCATCGTCCAGCCTGGCCTCTATCGTGTAATCTCTGTCTTCGACCGTGAGGTAATAGGGAAGGTCATAGCTAAACCTGGCATTGTCCTCAAACCAGCCGGCCCATACGAGTGACTGATCGTCATAGTGGGCATCCAGGGTGAAATTCAACCCCGCAGGCAATGTTCCCGATCGGGTAATCAAAACATCATCAGGGAAGTTGGTCGTAATGTTGATCTCGTACGTAGGGCTTAGATGATCCACAAGGCTCATAATCGTCTGATCCTCTGTATTGAGTTTCAGCCCCTCAACAAACATTTCTGCAAACTTAATAGCCCCCATCTCCTGAATATGGATCACATCGCTAGGCATATACCAATAGCTGGTCGTATAGTCCTGGCCTGCTTCCTCCATGGCGATCTTGCCCAGGCTGTCCAGGTCAGCAAGAGGGATGTCTAACTCACTGGCGAGCTCGCGGGTGGCACGTGCATAGTCTCCATACCCATCGGAATTGACCGCTCCGTCCCAATCGTTTCTTCTGATCGGGGGCACCAGGATAGGATAAGCTCCTTTTTCAATGGACTCGTCCACGTACCTTTTGAGGTTGTACTTGAATGAACCCACTTCTGAGGTGGGTAGGTTTGGATCTGAAAATCGGGCCGGATCGGATCTGTAGCGGTCGTTGATGCCAAACTGGATCACCACAAAATCATTGGGCTGTAGCTGACCCACTACATCCGGCCAACACATATAACTAGGGCTACAGGTAATGTCATCATAGTAGCTCTTAGAGCTTCTTGCGCTACGGCCTGCGTTGATCACGGTCACATGCTCTTCATCGAAAAACTCCTGTAGCACTTGTGCCCATCCTGCTTGCGGAAGGCCCCACTCTTGCATCGTGGAGTCACCAATGGTCCATATTCTATAGGTAGTACCGTCTGCCATGACCCCAACACTGATCTTACGCACAACGGTCAGCCCAGAGCTCAATTCCATTTTTACACTGTATTCCCCTTTTTGCGTTGCGCTGCAAATGGCACTGGTTTCGGACAGTTTATGGCCGTTCAGATACCACGCGTACGATTGGGCATCAGGCGCTACGATCTGCATTTTGCTGTTATCAAACCGAACGTCTGTTGCTTTAGACACAGAATACGTTGAAGTAGCGGTTAATAAAAAGAATAGGCTGAAAACACTTATTCGCAATAGATTCATCTCACAGTTCACTTAAGTTGACATTGATTTCCTGGTAGTCCTCCACGTTTTCATGGGTTCGGGCCTCTTCGCCCCTGATCTTTTGTACAGAAATATTCTCCAGAATTATATTCTTCACAGGTTCCTCAGGCTGGGCCATGATCCTGGAAAGGTACTCGACTTCCCCTGCGTCTATATTGGACAGGTATATGTCCGATATGGGCGTCAGGCGTTTTTCATAGGTAGGCACCAGGTTTCGCCATTGGTAGAGTACGTCAGTTTCGATGCCCAACACACCATGCTTGGTATTGCCCGCTTTTATATTGTTTACATAAATGTCCTTCACATAACCACCCCTCCTTTCGTTGGTTTTGATAAAGACCAAATTGAAAAGCTTGGAACCACTCTCCACGGTACAGTTTTCGAGCAACACATTTTCTACCCCACCCGACAACTCGCTTCCAATAGCCAATAACTGATGACCGTTTTTGATCAGACAGTTCCTGATAATGATGTTTTTGCAAGGGGTGTTGAGTCGCCATGCGTCCTGGTTCCTTCCAGCCTTGACGGCAATAGCATCATCCCCCTGATCAAACACACAGTCCTCGATCAGCATGTTGGATGACATCTCGGGATCTACCCCGTCGTTGTTGTGACCATGGGCCTTCACCTCTACCCCCCTGATCGTCACATGCTCCGACATATAAGGGTGTATCACCCAAAAGGGACTTTCTTCGATGGAAATGTCCTGCAGCAGTACATTCTTGCATCGATTGAATTGCAAGAAATGCGGCCTAAGGTTCGCCGTATCATTCACCATCTGGCGCTCCGCCACAGGGCTATTTTCCGAGGCGAGGGTATAAAGCCTTTTCAGGCTATTCATATGTGGTTTTGGGCGTGCAAACCATACTTTCCAGACATCCATCTCTGCTTTGAGCTGGCCTTTTCCGGTAATGGCCACATTTTCACATTCGTAGGCATAGATAAGGGGTGAATAGTTGTAGCACTCCATCCCTTCCCAAGTCGTATGCACCGGGGGCAGGTAGTCTGCCGGTTCCCCGGAAAAGAGCAAAACAGCACCCTCATCGAGGTGAAGCCTCACATTGCTTTTGAAATGAATTTTTTTGGTCAGCCACTCGCCCGGAGGTACTGTCACCACACCACACCCTTTGGCATTGGCTGCATCTATGGCATTGGCAATAGCAGCACTCGTTTTTTCCTTGTCTCCCTTCATAGCGCCAAAATCAAGAATGGACAGCTTAGGACAAGCTCCAAAATCAGGTGATTGAACGATCATTTCCCCAAAAGGGGCTTGCACAGAGGTCTCGACAGTGCCCACAACAGGCGGTGGGGTCGAACACCCAAAGTAAAAAACTATTGACAGAAGGATAAGGGCTCGTAAAGGCATCTTCATTTTTGCTATTTTCTTAATTCAAACTGATGCAACCCTGATGAATACGTGCCTACATACACGTGATCCTGCTGTATGGTGCCTGTCACCAGGCTGCCATCGGCGGTTACCTGATCGCTCTTCGAATCAAAAGCTGGCAGGTAAACTTCGGCCGTTACATTATCAGGAATTTCTATGGTCATGTTGATCTCTTCTGCTGTTCGTTTCCAATCCACCTTAATGTCCCCTCGATCCGAAGGAACTACCCCATTGGCAAACTCAAGTCCTCCTTCAAAATCCAGTGGCTTGATCTGAACCTTTGCAAACTGCGGCTCGATGGCCTTCACTCCCAGCATGTACTGCTGAATGCCCAGCAACCCTACGGCACCCCACGGGTGAGAAAGACTCTGGCCGGTCTCAGGGGCATCCCAGGACTCCCAGGTCATGGTCGCTCCACGTGATAAACTCTTGGCCCATCCGTCCCAGTCCTCCCGAGTGTACAGATCCAACAGATGCGGTCCGTCTCCCATTTTGCCAATAGCCTCAGGTAGCCACCTCATGGTGACCATGCCCATGCTCATTTTTTTGGCTTTGATGGCATCGAGTAAGACGTCCGGATTTTCTTCTGTGGCGATTCCCATGGATACAGGGAATACATTGGCGTGCTGAGATATGTATTTGCTCTGCTGTGCATCCCCTGACAAACCATCTACATATAACCCATCTGCATTGACCAGCAATCCGTTCATGGCAGACTTGACTGAAAATGCTTTGTGCTGATATTTTAAACTCTGCTCGGGTAAATCAATTTCCTGAGCGATTCTGGACAAAATGTCAAAATCCATGTACGCATAGGCATTGATGACAGTCCGCATGGAAGTAGACATATCATAGCCGTACCGCATGGTCGCCGGCCAGTCAATAATACCATAAAGGTAAGGTCCAGACCCACCGGACAGATCTCTTACCAATCCCGTTGCAGGGTCAATATGTTTTTCGATATAATCCCCCACTTCTTCCAGACGACCGAAGTTGTCTTTCAAAAACTGTTTGTCCCCAGTCATCAGGTAGTAGTCCCATACCCACACGAGGTACATGAGTGTATAATCCGGGATGTCCCTGGCTCCGTCTCCATTGGGATACACGGCATTGAAACGGCCATCCTCCCAATATTGATCCTGAGAGTCCAGAAACTCCTCCATGATCCTGCGGTTCATCACCCGCTCTCCCATAGTTGCCATCGCTGCCAGTCCTATCGACCAGGAATCCCCAAGAAACCCGCCTTTTTCCCTTGTAGGTGTATCCACAAAGCTTTCCTGCGACCCTACTACCAGCGAATGCTTCATCAGATTCCATACCTGATTAAGGGTTTTATTCGATGACTTGAAGGCAGAACGAGAATTGTCCAACTCGAAATGTCGGGATATGAAGGCTACATTGTCTTTAGTAAGGGCCATAGGCGATCCGGTCACTTGCAGGTACCGCATCCCCATGTACACCATGGGTTGGAAAAGGGCTTCTTTTCCGTTCAAGATAAACTGGTAACTCAGGTCGGTACCCTGACTCATGCTCATATCAACCCAGCCATCCGCCTTTAAGGCATACCCACCCAGCATGGACACTTCTGCCCCGGCAGTCCCTCCTGAGAATTGTATTTTGGGTACACCCGCATACACCTTCCCAAAATCAATGACATAGGTATCAGCAGCGACCTTCTCAACCGCTACCGGCTTAATTTCTTGTTCAAACAAGCGTGCAAGGTTAGGTTGCAGTTCACCCGTCCAAGGGGCTACGGGGTGCGCCCCAATTTCCACAGAAGGCTCCCAATCCGAATCATCGTAGGTCATTTGATTCCAATTCGCTAAGAGAAGCCTCGAATCAATCTTATCCACATAGCCCACCCCTTCCCCGGGTTTTCTGGACTTTTGACTCGGCAGGAAGGAGGCGATTTCTTTTTGCTTCCAGCTTGCATCGCTGCCCATCACTTCCTGACTGCCATCTGCATATTCGATCACCGCTTTGAGGATTAACCCGTTAGAGTTTTTGGGTCGTCCCTGGCCGGGGCCGTACCAGTGGGTGTTACAGGCAAACACGTGCTCGTTAGTTGATTTCAAACCATCCGTGATATCAAATGTCTTGTAGTACTGGTACTGAGGGTAATGATAGCCGGGTCCCTTGCCCACAAGTTTTCCATCTAGGTACAATTCAAAATCATGGCCGGCAGAAACATACGCCATTGCCCGACTCACTTTCTTTTTTATCGAATAGTTTTTTCTGAAATACGTGTAGTTCTCTTTACCATTACTGGGTCTTTTGATCCACTTCGATCCTGCCCAATCCTTATTATTGATTAAACCCACGTCAAAAGTTGCCGGCTTGCTCAGACCACATGCCTCACCGTCTTGATCCCATGATTTTACAGTCCAATAATATCTGTTTGCCGAGCTCAGCGGTTTCCCTTCATAGTAGATATGACTCTGACTACCAGAAGGCACCTTTCCGCTATTCCAAAGATCGGCGGAAGATTCATTGAGCAGATCAGGGCTGGATGCTACAAGGATCTGGTAGGCTGATTGGGTCACCCCATCTTTGGGATTATCTATCGACCACCCAAAATACGGTTTGTCTGTCACACCACTGGGATTGTCCAAATCCATGCACCTTAGATTAATGCAGTGGGTTTCCGGGACTTGTTTGCATGCAACAAACGAAAACAGCAGGCAAAACAGAATGGAGAACGACCTATACCTCATACTTTTCATTTCAAGTAAAAAACTTCTGTCAATGACTTGGATATCGGTGAATTATCAGGGTTCACCTCCATAATATCAGCCATATGATCCCACCATTGCTTTACGATTTCATTAGTACCCAAATCCTGGCTTCCTCCTGCGCCTTCATTTTGCTGTACCGCAAAAAGGATATCAGTTTCAGGATCATGGAATATGGAATAATCTGAAACACCGCTCTCTGCAAGCAGCGCCTTCAACTCGGGCCAAATCTCATTGTGCCGCTTCTCATACTCCTGCACCATCCCCGGCTTCAATTTCATCTTAAATGCTACTCGGCTCATTTTTCTCAATCAATTTCCATCAGGTTTTACTACCGACCCATTCGGGTTGACCGGCCATGTCCAGCTACTGAATTCATCAGGCTGTGCCGGGTCATATGGTTTGAAATCCTCTTTTATGTATCTCTTCAATGTCTCATCATCGGCTTCCAATATGCCCTGCACTACAGCCTTGGCTAGCTGCCAGGCCCCGTAGGTACTGAAGTGCGTATTGTCAGCAAGGGCCTCCTGCTGCCATGGAAAGGTATTGGCTTCATAATGGACAAAAGCCTTTTTGGAGCCCTCTACCCCCATCGCTTCGTAAAATTTCTTGCTTGCTGCATTGAGGTCAATCAACAGTACTCCTTCATCTTTCGCCAACTGCCTCATGGCATCCGGGTATTCTGCCAGGGTATTGATCAGGATCCCGTTTTCATCGAATTTCCGACGGTTGGTAGAGGTCACAAGTACAGGCGTGGCTTGATTCCTTCTCGCCACGTCTATGAATTTTCTTAGTTCTTCTAAATAAGTGGTGTACGGTTCAACGTATGATCCACCTTTCTTTTGATCATTGTGGGCAAACTCCATAAACAGGTAATCACCCGGTTTAATAAGTGATTCGATTTTGGCCAATCGGCTTTCCCCAATAAACGACCTAAGCGATTCGCCGGACTCAGCAAAATTGGCAACAGCTACCTCCGGCTTAAGGAACAAGGGAAACATCTGCCCCCACGAGGCCCATGGCTCCTTCTCCTGATCCACTACTGTAGAATTACCTGCAAGGAAAAGGGTCGGCACCTCCGCTTTCTCAATAATAATGGATCTCACAGAGGGACACTTACCGCAAAACTCCAATGAAAGGTTTGCATCCCAATTGAAGTAGTTGAGTTCGCGAGATTTTAGTTTGATGTTGCTGACTGAATCAATTTTTGGAGTTCTGACATTGATGACCATTTCGACTGTATCGAACGATCCTGGCACCGTTTTTCGATCCAATTCCATCAGCCTTCTGGATTCTGCTTTGATGGTGGTAGAAGTTGGGACTTCCTGATCTCCGAGAATAATTTTCGCCCTATAATTCCCTTCCGGCATTTCGACCCAAAAACCGAAGTAGTCGTCTGTCTGGCATCCTGAAACCGAATTGAAATTTCCAACCCAGCCGTATTTGATGCCTTCGCTTATGGTCGGCCATTTCGTCTCCTGTGTAACGGACAGTCCGTCACCTTGTCCAAACTGAAAAACCCAGCCAACCTGACCACTATCCGTCCCCTGACAAGACGCCAGGAACAAGGCAGTAAGGACGAAAAGGACATGGGTGCTGTATTTCATTATGGTTGTTTTGAAATTACCTGGACTTTAGCGCTCTTTAATCCCTTAGACTTTGCGCTTATACTGATCTTGCCTGCATTTCTGGTTGATCTCACGATAAGCAATGCCTTACCTTGAAAAACCTTTCGGGTATTGCCCTGAAAGGGCTCGTGGCTAATAATATCCGCATTGCCCACCCCTGCATTGGTGCCTGCACCTTTTACAGAAAAAGTGATTTCATGATCTGCATCCGGAACGATGTTTCCCTGTTCATCGACCACTTCCACCGTGATGTAGGAAAGGTCTAAACCATCTGCGCTGATCTCATTTCGGTCGGGTTTCAGTACAACAGCATATGCCTTACCTGCTGTTTTGATTTTGTGCTCGGCGACAATCTTTCCGTCATTCCTTGCAACGGCTACAATCTCTCCACTCTCATAAGGTACAGTCCACTCCAACTCTTTGTGGATGGCAGGCCCGGTGTTGATTGGATTATCAGGATCGTATTCCTCAGCCGTGTAGGATTTAATGTCTTTGGTGTAGTATTCTTCCGGAACCTGTTTCTTACCTACAGAAGTACCGTTAACCAAAAGCTCAACTTCCTGGCAGTTGGTCATGGTCAAAATTTTCACAGAGTCTTTACCTGCCCAGTTCCAGTGCGAATACATGGGCTGAAACCGCAGGTTCACCTCGTTCCAGTACTTCTGGGTTTCCTCACTTTCGTCATAGGCCGCGATCTGCACCATAGGCTCCTCGCTATAGAGGCTTTGGATGTAGTAGCTAAATGGTTTCCAGTGATCGTTCCAATCAATGATGCCATTGGGCCATCCCTTGGCAGGCCAGCCGAAGGACTCACCGATGTAATCGGTACCACCCCAGTAAAACAATCCGATGCCATAGTCATGGTTAAAGTTGAACCACTCATTGCCGAGGTTGCCCACCTGCGCCTCGCTAAGAATAAAAGAAAGTTGTGGATGATTTTTACGGTCTATCGGCCAGAATTCCTCACGATAGTTGGTACTCACCACATCCATGTAAAATTCCATTTCCGGAGGTCCCTCACGGTAATAGTTCTCCGTACGATAGCTACCTCTCGCCCGAGAGGGGTGCAGGCCACAAGTGACCATTCTGGATGGCTCCAGCTTATGAACGAAATCAGCCATTTCCTTCATCTGGTCAATTCCGAAATTGGCTTTTGGGCTACGCTGTTGCTTGGTCTCGTTCCCCACACTCCATAGGATCACGCTCGGGTGATTTCGATCCCTTCTGATGAATGAGGTCAAGCTCGACTTCCAATAATCTTCAAATTCGTTACCTGCACCAAAAAACTGGGAGGACCATTTGTCAAAGGCCTCATCAAAAACGAGCATCCCGTTCTGATCACACCAATCAAGGATGTACTCATCGTGAGGGTTGTGCGCCAAGCGAATGGCATTGCAACCTAGCTTTTGCAAACCTTCCAGCCTTCTTTCAAATCCTCGCTCAAATGAAGCTGCACCCAGAGGTCCCAGGTCATGATGGATGTTTACTCCTTTCAGCAACACCTTTTTTCCATTGAGGGAAAATCCAGTATTCGGATCAAACTTCAACGTGCGGACGCCAAAGGGAGTCTCGCTTTCGTCTATTGATTCTCCATCTACAAGGATTGTAGTTTTGAGCGTATAGAGGTATGGATTATCGATGTCCCATAGAACAGGATTTTTTATCTCAGTGTAATTTCTAAACGTGTACGTATCTCCACTCGGGATCGGCACTATTGCTTTCGTATTGGCAACAAGGCTTCCCTTTTCGTCCAGTATCTCCGATTGCAGGGTAACCATGGCTACTGCTGAATCAGTATTTTGTACCTCCACCTGAATTTGAACATCGGCCTTTTCTTCTGAAATGGATGGAGTAGTTACGTACTCACCATCGTTGATGATGAAAGTTTTAGGCCGCTTTTTGAACCAAACGTCGCGATAGATACCTTCCCCGTTGTACCATCGGGAGCTTTCCATATCCGTGTTATCGTAGCTGACGGCCAGGACATTGCTTCCTTCTTTGAGGTTGCTGGTAATATCTATTTCAAAACCCTCGTATCCGTTAAGCTGGCGTGCTACTTGCTTTCCATTGAGGTAGACTTTAGCATCACGATACACCCCTTCAAAATACAAAAAGTAAAGTTTGCCCTCCTCGATGGTTTCCAAAACCAAATCTTTTCGGTACCAGCCAGACAGCCTGGGCCGAAAGCCATTTTTTCGATCGCTATTCAGTGAATCATTCAGAAACGCCCCATAGATGGATGCGTCATGCGGCAGATGAACGGTCTCCCATCCCTTGTCGTCAAACTCAATCTTCTCGGCGTTTTCAATAGGCTGTTGGATAAACTTCCAGTCGAAATTGATGCGTTGGTCGTTTCTCACCTGACCAATGGATACATAGGCCAATGCAAATACGAATAGAAATGATATGCTGCTTTTCATTGTTTGGGTTAATTCATTTTATAGACTTCACTACCGGCAAGCAGGAAACATCCCAGCCCATAATCTTCAAAATCAGGCACCCTGTCGTACGACAGTGGCTGCCCTGTAGAAGGTTCTTTTCCGGTAGACTGCACATAGCCGAGGAACCCATTTTCGTGTACGGACTCATCCAACAAAGCATTCCATGATTTTACGACTACCGGGTAATAGGTTGCTGAGTCTATCAGATCGTTGTTCAGCCCCCAAGCCATTCCGTAGACGAAAAGAGATGTCCCGGTTGCTTCTTGTCCGCCGTAGTTGTCAGGATCATGCAGACTAGCATTCCAGAATCCATCCTCACGCTGAACTTTGATCAGTGCAGCCAACATGGCCTTCAAATCCTCTTCGTACTCTGCCCTGTGGGGTTCGTCTTGGGGTATATCCTCCAGCACCTTGACCAATGCAGCTACTACCCAGCCATTGCCCCTGGACCAGTAGCAGTCCTCGCCATTCGGTTCTGTGTAGGGTGGCACATAGTCTGCATCCCGCCACCAAAGGCCGTCCTCCGCATTGTATAGACCTCCACCTATTTTGTACTTTGATTCGGCATACATGTCGTACATCCGCTCGAAGTAAGAGGTGTCGTTGTAGATCCTTCCCAGCTTGGAATACAAGGGCATGGCCATTTGGATGGCATCGATCCAGTCCCAGTCATCGATCTTGTCGGTCACCATCATGCTGTCGACAGAGGCTTTTGCACTGTCTATGATCGCTTTGGGATGTCCCAGCTCATAGAGATCCACATAGGTTTGCCCTGCACACTGATTGTCTGCATTGCGGGTAGTGATACCATATCGAAAACTCCAGTCGTGAGCCTCTCCCCAGGACACGGCATATTCTACATACTTTTCTTGCGGATCGACCTGGTTGAGAGCCATCAGCCCTTCATAATACACTGCCCGGGTCCATATGTGGCTCGGCCAGGTTTTGCGGCCCACTATAGGCTGGCCTGTATCCGGCCATTTGTTCATAAAATAGTCATTGGCCGATCGCATGGCCCTGAGCGTTTCGGTGACAGGGGGCATCACCTGTTCTTTTTCTTCACATCCAAAATTGAAGGAAGAAACCACACACAATACCACCAGGGGTTGAATAATTCTTTTCCTCATCTGAGTAATAAAATGTTGCATATTGTAGATCTAAATAGCGTGTTTGCAATGGTAGCCACAATTGGCCTCTACCATGCTTTTGAGATTCGTAAGAAAGGGTAGTGTTTTCGTAAAAACGCGATCTCAACATTGATAAGGTGAATTTCATCATACGATATCAGAAAAGGATTATTGATCTGACTAATATTTCCCACCTATCAAACCGATTTCACCCCCCAATGTGATCGCTTAGCACCTACTTTTGGCAGGTTGATATCAGATTATTAAAAAATGCTTTTCAAAAATTCAAGAATGAATATTCTCAAAAGAACAATTGTATTGTTCACAGGACTTATTTGGCTCATCCATCCAGCTATTGGTCAGAGCTTAGAAAATCTAAACAGAGGGTTGGTTGCAGTCAATGTCGAGGACGGCAATTTTGTTAGTTGGCGACTGCTCGGCAATGAGCCCAACGACCTTCAATTCAACCTCTATAGAGTGACGGGTGGCAGTGGAGAAATGCTCAATGAAACTCCGCTCACTGCCAGCACCAACTACCTGGACTCAGCAGGTAACGTCGAGGACCAGTATTTTGTAAAACCGGTAATCGACGGACAGGAGCAGGCTTCCTCAGATACTGTCGATGTATGGTCGTCCAACTACCTCAACGTTCCTCTTCAGAGACCTTCCGGAGGTACCACACCTGATGGGGTCAGTTTTACCTATGAGCCAAACGATGCAAGCGTTGGAGATCTGGATGGGGATGAGGAATACGAGATCGTACTCAAATGGAACCCTACCAACGCAAAGGACAACTCTCAATCCGGGCATACCGGAAACGTGATCATAGATGCCTATGAACTGGATGGCACCCACCTTTGGAGAATCGACATGGGAGTCAACATCCGGGCTGGAGCTCACTACACCCAGTTTATGGTTTATGACCTTACGGGAGACGGAAAAGCAGAAATCTCGATGCGGACAGCCCCGGGAACCAAAGATGCCACAGGATCCTATCTAAGCATGGGTCCGGCAGCTGGTGCTGATCATACGGTCGACTATCGAAATTCCGGTGGTTATATTCTTGAGGGCCCGGAATACCTGACGGTCTTCAATGGAGAAGATGGAACGGAGAAATTCACCATGGATTTTGAACCCAACAGGGGAAGTGCAAGTGACTGGGGTGACAACTACGGAAACAGAGTGGATCGATTCCTTGGCGCAATAGCCTATCTAGATGGAAACAAACCCAGCTTGATCTGGGGAAGAGGTATTTACACCAAAGTGGAAATCGTAGCGTATGATTGGGAAGGTGAGGGACTGACTGAAAAATGGTTTTTCAAAAGCCAGGAAGGCTACAACGACTACTACGGCATGGGTAGTCACAATCTAAGTGTTGGTGATGCCGATGGTGACGGAAAAGACGAAATCATCTATGGCAACTGCGCGATAGATGATGACGGTACTGGGCTATGGACCATTCGAAACTCCATTGGCCAGGGCACCGGTGATGCCATGCATTTTGCCGACATCATTCCGGAAAGGGAAGGAATGGAGAAGTTTGGCATTACCGAAGGGGAAGGTACTCCGGGTGCTTACCTGTGTGATGCTGCCACGGGAGAGATTCTATGGCAGACCGGTCCGGCTGACGTTGGCAGAGGTGTATCTGCAGACCTTTCTCCTGATTCGTTTGGAATGGAATGCTGGGGCGGAACCGACGGCTTGAGAAGCGGATACAACGTACGGGTAGGCAATAACCCATCCTCCACCAATCATGTAGTCTGGTGGGACGGTGACCTGAGCAGGGAATTGCTCAACAGCAACCATATCAGCAAATACGGTGGCGGAACCCTACTACAAGCCACGGGCTGCTCTTCAAACAATGGCAGTAAATCCAACCCATGTCTTCAGGCAGATCTGTTCGGGGACTGGCGTGAGGAGGTAATCTGGCGCACCAACGACAACAGCAACCTGAGAATCTATACTACCACAGCAATCACTCCCTATCGTATCAAAACACTTATGCATGATCGCATGTACCGACTTGGGATTGCATGGCAAAACAACAGCTACAACCAGCCACCGCATACCAGTTTTTTCCTGGGCACGGGCATGTTTACGCCTCTCAGCGAAATCCCGCCGGGAAAGCCTACAGGATTCAATATTGAATCCTCAGCGGAATTTATCCGATTGACCTGGTCTGAAAATCTCGAGCCGGATCTTGCCGGGTATCAAATCCATAGATCAGTAGCCGGTGGAGCCTTTTCTCTAATGGACGACGTACTCGTTACAGCCGTCCAGTTTGATGATACGGACATACAATTGGAAGTTGAATACCGATACTTCATCAGTGCGGTAGACACCTTGGGCAACGCATCAGTCGCTTCAGACACGCTTTTAGAAATACCTACCAACAGGCCCAATCCGCCGGAGAGCATCTATGGTAGTGGAGGCTTTGAAAAAGCCCTGGTATTTTGGGATGTACCTACGGGGAACGATATCGCAGGATACAATGTCTACTATCGGCTGGCTACAGATAACGACTTTGTAAAAGCCAATGCCGAGGTATTGAGTACGCCGGAGTTTATCCATGAGAGCATCACCAACAATACAGAATATGTCTATGAGGTGACAAGCCTCAACTCAGACCCCCTGGAATCTTTCCACTCCCCGGAAATCACCGTAATGACCGGGGAGAAGCAACCCATACAGGCCGAGGATGCTGCCTCAGAGAATGTGTTCATTGAATCAAATCACCTGGGGTTTAACGGTACGGGGTTCACCAATTTTGATGCGGTAGGGTTTGTAGAGTTTAAAAATGTGTACTCAAGAGTCGGAGGCCTCAATGAGCTCATTATCCGATACGCTTTGGGAAACTCAGGCCGTACCGGTACGCTCACCGTCAATGACTCAACCTTTGCCTATACCATGGCAGGTACCGGTGCCTGGGACGCCTGGGTCACCGATACGGTAGCGGTCTATCTAAATCCTGAATTTGATAACACCATACGGTTTGATGCCACCGGAGGTGACTTTGGCAACCTCGATGAGATCCGAATTGGTGATGAAACAGAAATAGTAGAACCACCCATTGACCCTCCTCTTAGTGTTTTAGAAAACGAGGTTCGTTTTTCCGTATATCCTAATCCTTTTAAAAACAATGTCACCATTACGCTGATCGGCCAATACAACAAAGTGCCAAGGCTGGAAGTGGTCAATCTGGTTGGTCAAAAAGTGATGGCCGATAAATTGGAAAGACTAGGCGAAAACAGGTTTGAATATGTATGGAACGGGAGCAATAAGAAAGGCAACAGACTGCCTGGTGGCGTTTATTTGATTACGGTGATCTCAGACAATGATGTGAGGTTGACAAGCAGAACGATGTTGATCAATTGACTGGGATTCGTTTAATCCCGGGTGGTCATTTGACAATGACAATTTAGTTTTTCATCACCCGCTCTTTTGGAGCTATTAATACACAGCCGGCGCTCTCAGCGCCGGTTTTATTTTACCTTGACATTCTTCTGGATCCACTTATTACGTGGACAAAAACACTCTTTTTAGAAACGTCAAATTCTAAATAATGGATCTCTTTTTATACTAAGTTTCACCCCTCTAGTTGAAGTTGGAGTTCACTCTGTGAAATTCCTTTTGTTTTTGAAAGTTCCCAGTCAGTTCGCTTAATGAACGAAGCGTACCACGAATGGACTCCTTCTGAGTCAACTCTATACATCATGAGACTTCCTTGTTGATTAAGTTCAGAGTTGGATGAATACCAGATATACAACCCATTCTTCGTTCTGTCAATTACTCTGTTCTGCTGATTTTCAGTACTTCTTTGTTTTTTATGAATTACGCGTTCAAAAGACTTGTTATCCGTCGGCCGCTTTCGAAAATACTGTTCGCTTAAGACCCTGTTCGGGTTAAAGGGTGGAAATGTGACTTTCTCTTTCCAATCATCGGTTAGAGCAACAGCATCAGGGTGTGTGGTGTATTCATAGTGAATAATCTTCTTACCTGAATAGTTAAGCCACTTATGATCGAACCAATTCTTAATTTTGATGCACATAATCTCATCAATCCTCCATTGAAATATATTTACAGCCATGATCTTATTGATCAATTCAATGAAGCCTTCTGAATCCCTTTCTTCTGCTTCTATCTTCATCCAAGGTTCGAGCATAATGGATTAAATTGGTTAAAACGAGCACGTAAAACCATGCCGTGTTTTTTTGAACAACTAACCAAAGTTAGAGGTTTTATCAATGACCAAAGGAACCTCAGACAATCATTCACCACTATTTCCCAATCTTTTCAAAAACCTCAATCTCCACAATGTTTAAGCTGCTGACGTTTTTTACCGCCAGATCATTGGCTGTTTCCCTGTCGAGCTTTCCTGTGATTTCTACGAGATTGTAGGTGTCATTGAATTCCGTCTGACCGAAGAGCCGCACTTTGATTTTTTCGGTTGCGACAGGATTGTCCAAAGTGATGTAGAAGAATCCCAGGTTAGGAGTGGTTACTCCCTGATATAAAATCGAGTCCCCGGCGGTCACTACGATCGGATACGACCGTGTTCGCCAGCCACTCAGCTTCAAGGCTATCTCGCTGACCTCTGCTTCCTTTTCCAACGTGTATTCAATCCACCCGGTCTCCAAATTGCCGTCATTAACCCAGCGGGTGGATTGACTGCCATCGTAACTATTGACAACTGATTCCTGATTGGACCCAGCTGTAGCATCCAGGATCTTGATCGATCTTCGGTTGGGTGTAAATGATGGAGTTTCAGGCGTAGACCCTTTTTCGAGATTAACAGGAAGGGACGCAGATGGGAAGTTTGTGGATAGACCGTTTTCTATGGAAACAGCCTGAGTTTCAAATTCAATCGTATCCGGCAGGACCCCTTCTGATTGGGCGATAAGCCTCACCTTTCCCGCAGTAGTGAGCGACCTGACCAGCACCCTATTTACTCCACATTCAACCGGTAAGCTTTTTGACAAAATGTAATTGTCAGGCCCCTGCGCCATGCCTCCCCTCCATTCGGCAGCCCCGGTAAGCTCAAAATCAATCGTATTCAAAGCGATCGGGTTGCGCATACCTGTGCGGTCAACGACTTCTACCTGTATCAGTGCCAGATCGGCACCATTCGCCAACATGCCATTTGGGTCCTGCAGGAGACTGAACTTCACGGCTTGAGGCTTACCGGCAGTTTTGCGGATGTCAGTAGTCAAGAGCTTTCCTTCCTCATCATAAGATCTTGCCTCAAGTGTACCAGCATTCCATGCAATGCTGTCAAAAACAAACATAAAACCGTGTTCACGCCTTCCATATCCCTGCGATTGGCCATTGATCTGCAACTCCACTTGCTCGCCTGACGAAACTACATAGATGTCCTTTACGACCCCTGGCTGATAATTCCAATGCCCGACAATATGGGTGCCATGCTCCTCAACATCCACCCAACCATTCCACATGACCTTGTGGGCATAAAAACCATCCTTGGGAATGCGTAGGGCATCCACCTCACCGCTTCTACGGTAGTTCTCCTCTCCCCGGTGATGAGTATTGGTTTCTGAAAAAATAATATTTACCCCACCCGAGCTACGCCGATCACCGGTACCCGGCCTCTCGCGATAGTATTCGTACCATCTCTTTACGATCTGATAGGCGTACGAATCCTGGTTTTGATTGTAGTTGCTGGCGTCTTTCCCTTTGTAGAGTGGCCCTTCACCATTCTTATGGTAAGGCGGGGAATATTCATCCCAATATTTTCTCAACCCCTCATCACGCATATACTCCATCGCCCAGACGGGTTTCTCGTCACTTTTATTGATGTACAGCATTTCCCCACCATATTCTGCCACCTTGCTATCGAGCATTTCCCTGGAGCCAATGGCTCGACCTCCAAAGGGATCGTACTGATCCCGGATGGCCTTCATCTCCTGCATGTGCTCCTCGCTAATGCCCTTGTTGCCGGATTCATAGAAAATGATGCTGGGGTTATTCCGATAGTAAATGATCGCATCCCTCATCACTTCGGTTCGCATGTCCCATTGTCTTCCTTCCCTGTCTTTTTCCGAATCACCGGCCGGCATGGCTTGCATGAGTCCTACCCGATCGCATGATTCCACATCCTGCTTCCATGGAGCCGTATGCATCCATCTCACCAGATTGGCATTGGATTCAATCATCAATTTGTTGCTATAGTCGCTCAACCATGGGGGTACCGACATGCCTACTGATGGCCATTCGTTGCTGGTTCGCTGGGCATAGCCCTTGACCATGATCACCCGGTCGTTGAGCTTGACCATACCGCTCGCAAACTCGGTTTTTCGGAACCCTGTGCGAGTCGTTACTTTGTCAATGGTTTTTCCGTTTTGCTTCAGGATGGTGTGCACCTTGTAGAGGTACCCATAACCCCAGCTCCAGAAATTCATGTTTTCTACTTTTGATGAGGTACTAAGTGTTCGTGTTTCTTCGGGGTTCAGTTCATAGCTTTTACCCTTGATTTCTTTCACCACCTGACCTTCCAAATCCTCAATCACCACTTCATATTCTATTTTGACTGGTTTGTCCAGTTCATTTTTCACTTGTGTTTCAGCAGTGATGCGGGCCGATTTTTCGGTGATGTCAATATCTGTGGCATAAATGTATTGGCCCGTGGTTTTCAGATTGGGGTAGAGTGGCAGGGTCTGATAGACTTTGCCCGTCACATGCAGTACCACATTTTTGGGGATGCCTCCATAGTTGGCATTGAAGTTTTTGTCATTCCATTGAAATCGTACGCCAGTTGCCTTTTCCTCATATTCCCACGAGTTGTCTGTTCTGACGGCAATGACATTTTCCTTGTTTCCAAACTCAACCCATTCAGAAATGTCGTACCCAAATGCCATAATTCCGTTTTCATGAAGGCCCACATGCTGACCATTGACATAGACATCCGCTGCGTGCCGCACACCTTCAAATTCGATAAAGACTTTCTTTCCTTTTAGGTCGCGAGGAAGGTTAAATTTCTTGCGATACCAGGCGATGCCGGTGGATAAATCCTTGATGTCATTTTTGAATGCTTCGTCCTCATTCCAGGCAGAGGGCAGCACGACATCTTTCCACCCACTGTCATCGAACTTCACATATTCGGCATTGGCAGGATCTCCCACATGTAGCTTCCAGTCCGAATTAAAATTGAACCTGCCTCTCTGAGCACAGGTATCCGAAACGACCAGAAATAGGGCAACTACAACAAAAACTATCCGAATAGGATTTATATTTTTCATATGGCGAGATAATTCAGACCAATTCTAGGCCATTTGGAGCGTTCAGCAATCGACGATTTGAGAACATAGGGGGCAGTGACTCGGAAAACCCATGGAGTGACTGTCAAACCATTTGGGTTTCTAAGAAGCATTGATGAAACTAGCTTACTCAAATCATGATCCATCAATTATCGATTCATGGCACACATTTCTCCAAAGAATATTGAAAACGGCATCAAAGCTATTTCAAAAATGAAAAAGCTATCAGTAATTGTTCTCTCTCTGGTGGGCATGTTGCTATTGACCGAGTGTAGTACGATACCTTCAGGTAAGAAATTCATCCTTGCTGATCAAAATATGGCACTTCCTATATACGTAGATCAAAATGCAGACTCCCTCATCCTCTGGGCAGTCAATGACCTTGCCGAGGATATTGAGACCATCACCGGTCAAAGACCTGCAATCGTAAGTACAGCCGGTTCGCAGAAAGACAAAGGCGTCTACATTGGACAAATTAACTCACCCTTGATCCAATCACTCAATTACGCAAAAACTGATTCCCTGAAAGGCCAATGGGAAAAATTCCATATCCAAAGACTTGAAGGAAACTTAATCATTGCAGGCAGTGATGTACGAGGCACCGTTTACGGAATCTTTGAATTGGCCGAACGGATGGGCATTTCCCCATGGAAATGGTGGGCGGATGTAACACCCTTGAAACAAGATGTTTTAACCTTAGAAATACCCAACAAAGGAATCACTCAAGAGCCTTCCGTTCAATACCGTGGCATTTTCCTCAACGATGAAGATTGGGGGCTGCAACCCTGGGCAGCCAAGACCTTTGAACCTGAGGTCAATGATGTCGGCCCTAAGACGTATGAAAAGATCTTTCAGCTCCTTTTGAGGCTCAAGGCCAATACCATATGGCCTGCCATGCATCCCTCAACGCAGGCTTTCTTTAGCATCCCAGGCAATAAAGAAATGGCCGAGAAATACCACATCATGATCGGCACCTCGCATGCCGAACCGATGCTCAGAAACAACGTGGACGAATGGGACAAAGAAGCTTACGGCCCTTACAATTACTTTAGCAACAGCGAAAAAGTCAAGGAATATTGGCAGGAGCGGCTTGATGAGGCCAACGTCAACAACAGCCTGTTCACCATGGGTATGCGGGGCATCCATGACTCAGGAATGGAAGGCAGTTCTACCCTGGAAGAAAAAGTAGAAATGCTGGAATCCATCATCACCGACCAGCGCAATATGCTTTCCCAAACCTATAAGCAACCGATCCCAACAATCCCTCAGGTTTTCATCCCCTACAAAGAAGTGCTCTACCTGTACAACAACGGTCTCAACGTACCCGAGGACATCACGCTGATGTGGACGGATGACAACTATGGCTACATCCGGAGATTGAGCGACTCGACCGAACAACAACGAGCTGGGGGCAGTGGGGTCTATTATCACCTGAGCTACTGGGGGCGGCCTCACGATTATCTGTGGTTATCTACCACCCAGCCGGGGTTGATCTGGTACGAAATGACCCGAGCCTACCAAAATGGTACTCAAAAAATCTGGATCGCCAATGTAGGCGACATCAAACCCGCCGAGTACAATATGGAATTCTTCCTGGATCTGGCCTGGGATGTCCATAGCATTAATGAAACCACCATCACTGACCATCTCAGAGACTGGAGTGCCAGGGAATTTGGAGATAAAAACTCCGAAGAGATCGCAACGATCATGGACGAGTATTATCGCCTTGCCTTTCTCAGAAAACCTGAATTTATGGGCTGGAGCCAAACAGAACCTACGACTCAAACCCAACTGACGGAATTTTCAACAGGATCACAAAATGATCTCCAGCGAAGATTGGACGCCTATGCCGACTTATACAGCAGAGCGGAACAGATTAGAGAATCCATTACAGAAGAGAGGCAGGATGCCTACTTTCAATTGGTGGAATATCCGGTCAAGTGTGCCGCACTAATGAATCATAAGTTTCTCTACCGACAGATTGCTACAGAATCCAAAGATTCCATCGCTAGAAGCAAGTATGAGCAAATGACCCAGGATAGTTACGATGAAATAAAGGCCCTCACAAATGTCTATAACAACGACCTCAACAATGGTAAGTGGAAGCATATGATGTCCATGTCGCCTCGTAACCTACCCGCCTATCAGTTCCCCATAACATTGGATATTGATTCACCCAAAGAATTGAACACTGTAGATAAACAAAGAATTTTTATTCAAGCGAAAGAATATACCATTGCAAAAGGGGGAGATGGCTACTCATGGAAAAGGATTGATGGCCTCGGATATAGCCACAATGCGGTAACATTGTTTCCCTTTAGCGATCAACTATTTTCTGATGACGAACGACCGTATGTAGAATACAGCATGGAAGTAGATAAACCGGGAGCATTTGAACTGCAGATCCGGTGCCTGCCTACCCACTCCAACGAATTCACGCATCAAGTGGCTGTTCAAATTGACAACAAAGAACCGCAAGCTTTCGACATCAACACACAAGGCAGAAGCGAGCAATGGAAGGAGAACGTGCTAAGAAATGCTCAGATCTTGAAGTATCAATCCAGTTTTGAAACGGCAGGTACTCATACGATCCGACTCTATGTTAACCAAACCGGGATCGTTCTGGATCAGTTGATGATCAATTTCAATTTGGGCGAGTCGTTGTATGAGATTCCGGTTGAGTAATAAAAAAAGACCTGTCAGGTTTTTGAAACCTGACAGGTCTCATACAATATCATTTCACCAAACCTTTCAACTTCTCATCCCCCAGTTCTTTGAGGGCTTGGGCTACTAGCTCTGCATTGATCACAGCGCCCGGCTTGTTGGTGTGTGTGTGGTCTTTCAGAAACAGGTTCTTGGTTACATAATCCTGCCCTAGTTCCTCGTATTTGGTCGCCACCAGATCGTTGAGGTCGATGAAGTAGGCTCCTTCCATTTTGGCGGCTTCCTTGGCCCACTGGCTATAGCTGTCGGTGGCTCGGATCACCGAATCTCCCTCCCATCGGTTTCTCGCCACCAATGAGCAGACGATAGGTATACCACCTTTTGCTTTAGTATCATGGCAGTACTTTCGGATGTACCATCCGTAGGATCTCACCATTTCCCTCCTGCCTAATAGAATGTTATCGATCTGCTCCATTTCTTCGCCATTGCCGCGGATCGAGCCCCTGGCCCGGAAGTCATCATTTATGGGCCCTCCGTCATTATGACCAAACTGGATGATCACATAGTCTCCCGAGTCGATTTGGTTGTGAACTTCATTCCAAAGTCCCTCTGCAATATAGGTACGACTGCTACGTCCACCGCGTGCATGGTTTTTCACCTCAGTCTTGGTGGTATCCATTTGGTCGGACAAGAAACTGCCCCATCCCCAGAGACCGTCACTACCATTGCCACCACCGGCCTTGACCGTCGAGTCTCCAACCAGGAAAATGGTCGTTTTTACTTCTTGCAACGGAAGGCCCAGTCCTATCAGACTGCAGATAATAATTAAAGCTGATTTCATTCTATTCGTTTATTTGAGTTTCTGATTTTTTTAGGCCTTTCAATACGCTCTCTCCTGCTCGAAAAGCAGTGCCATGTCGAACCCCATCAGGAAAAGAAACGAGTTGCGAAACATCCTCCCAACTTTCAAGGTCTGACGAAGCAACAGCCCCCATCTGATGTTCCCGGTAGCGATCAAAAAAGATCATAAATTGATCGTCCTTTTGAATCATAGTTGGGCCCTCGACCCAGTTGTCACTGATGCTGCCTGAGACAGATACATCCCAGTTGTACAGGTTCTTACTTATAAGCACATGCAGGTTTTTCTGAGCTTCAGGAAACTTAGTTTCATCTTTCACGATCATCACATAGCGATCCTTATCCTTCATGATCGTCGCATCGATCACATTGAAACCCGGATCAAGGAATAATTTCGTAGGACTAAATGAAGTAAAATCTTTGGTGGTGCAATAGTAGATGCGATGGTTCCAATCCCGCTCTGCACGATCGGCCGTTTCTTCAAATCGTCCTTCAATGGTCGTAGACCAAAAGATCAAATATTGCTGTTGTACCTCATCATAAAATATCTCAGGTGCCCAGCAGTTCTTAGCCCCGGGCTCATGCATCATCACGGGGATGAACTGCTGCTCCGACCATTGGATCAGGTCTTTGGAAGAAACATATCCTATCCCCCTTTCTTCCCAACTCACCGTCCAGACCATATGAAACAATCCGTCCGGCCCTTGGATGATGCAAGGGTCGCGCATGAGACTGTCCTTGCTCAGCTTTGGCAGTAAATAAGTTTGATCGTTGTTCAGTGCCTTCCATTCATAGCCATCCATGCTGTAAGCCAGGTGAAGTCCATCTTCGCCTCGGCCTTTGAAATAAGAAAAAAGATAAACCTCCTTTTCATTGGTGGGTCGCTCGGTGCACGACAGCAGGGAAAGGAGGGAAAACAGTATGATGAGTCTTGTCATTAATAGTTTTGTTTATGCAATGCAATGTACAAAGGGCCCAAAAAAACAGGAAGTCAGCTAGCTATAACTGACTTCCTAAGACTATTATGAAACCCAAAATAAATTGAGCATTACTTTTTTAAGTAGATTCATAAAAGGAGTCATCCAGCAATCGGAAGACTCCTTTTAATTGAACTATATTTATTTGACAATTACTCTTGCTTTTGCCTCAGCTCCATCGACCACAGTTTTGATCAGATAGATACCGCTCTCGACGTTTGGCATACCCAATTCGATTCTGTTTCTACCATCCTTAGCCATTTTTTCAGTTGTGTAAACTGTCTTACCGGCCAGATCAACCATTCTGATAGAAATCATTTGGCTACGCTTAGCTATAAAGCTCAGGTTAATAACATGGTCAACCGATGGGTTAGGATACACCATGAATGCATTGCCTTGCTGTAGTGGATCAATAGAAAGTTCTCCATTACCCTCGTCCAAATCAAACATGTAGTGAGATGACCATCTAAGGATATCCCAGAAATCCTGAGTGGCTTTCGAAACACCTGTTACAGGATCTGTATCGTGGTACGCTCTGGCTACGTTCATGTAGAACGACTGCTGGATAGGAAATTCTGCTACGGCTACCGCCAGATCCTGGATGAAATCAGCATTGTATGCAGGATCCGCTACAGTTCCACCAGACTCCCGTGCTGCAACAGCAATTACATTCACTGTGGTGGCAAATCCATGTAGGTAAGGAATACCTCTTTCAGGAGTTGCATCTGACCAGGTAATGATTTGGTCTTCCTGCCATCCTGATTCTATTATTGATTCATGTATAGGATCAACGATTTTCCACTGAAGGTCAACCGCTTCTTCATTAGCTCCTCCATAACCCCAGATTGCCGCAGAAGGATCAGTCATAAACCCGTCATCTGCCCAGGATGAGGTATAAGTACCTGCTTCCATAGAAATACTAGGCACTGGGAATGCATCTCTTGCTCCACCGAAGTTTGGCACATCACCGCTACCAATGGACTCACCAATTACTACACCTACAATATCAAGGGTATTGTAAAGTGAATCAGCAGATGCCTCATTAAAATCTCCTGCAGTGAAGTAATGCACAGTCGCATACTGAGACAGGCTATCGATCAATGTCTGATCATATGATGCAGGAGGGTTGCCATTACCTACTACAGCAATAGCTTTTTTGTCACCCAAGTCGTCATCACACGCATCAGGAATACCGTCTCTGTCTATATCGATGCTATCATCTCCATCTGCACAAATATCGCAGGCATCAGGAACTGTATCTCCATCAGTGTCCACATTGTCATCACCGTCGGCACAGATATCACAGCCATCAGGCACACCGTCACCGTCAGCATCCAGGTTGTCATCAAAGCCTTCGCATACATCCAGATGGTTAGGAACACCGTCTCCATCAGTATCCTGAGGCAATTCCCACTCTACATCAGCCATTCTAGCCAATTCGTTAAAGAATATTGTTTGACCGGCATCGGTAAATCCGAAATACACTACAGAATCCTGATCATTACCATTGCCTAAGAATGTTCTAACGCCATTTGCCATGTGACCCGCTCCAGGATAAAACTCAGTTTCGGCATCCCATCGCACGAATAGTGGAGTACCATCGCTTGCTTGCGCTAATAATTCACCGTTTCCGTGATCTGTGTCGTCTCCATCAGGGGTAAACGCACTGAAAGGTCCATTCCAAAAATCTATTGTACCAGTGAGGCCGTCGAATACAGGATCAGTACCCACCAAAGTTGCCTGCAATACAGTGTCGCGAGGTTCAGTGACGTTTGTCGCTCCGCCATTATCAATCCACAACGCTCGGTTGCTTCTCATTCCCCATAGGTTCATTGACAAAACTGGGGCATAAAGCATATCCCACTCTGCCATGGCAGCTCCTACGTCTCCACTTCCAATATTTCGTCCCATGATGATTACATCAGGCTCCAACGTATGAAGGGAATCAACTTCGGCTTGTGTGAGCAAACCTGCTCCTCCGGCCGGGTAATAAGGAACAACATCAAATCCAGGATTGGCATCAATAGCCTGAATGGCCAATGTATCCAGAGCTTCCGCACTCTTAGTAACAAATACTACCTTTTTTCCAGCTGTGTGACGCGTTGCACCTTGCTCAGCCATTCTACCCAATTCATTGAAGAATATTGTCTCAGCGTCGGTAGTAAACCCGAAATACACTACAGTATCCTGATCATTACCATTTCCAATATAAGTACGGATTCCTGCAGCACTATGACCAGCTCCAGGGTAGAATTCCACACCTGCATCCCATCGTACAAATAGTGGAGTACCATCGCTTGCTTGCGCTAATAACTCACCGTTTCCGTGATCTGTGTCGTCTCCGTCAGGAGTAAATGCACTGAAAGGTCCATTCCAATAATCTATAGTACCGGTAAGTCCGTCGAATACAGGATCAGTACCTACTAAAGTAGCCTGCAATACCGTGTCGAGAGGTGTAGTTACGTTGGTAGCACCACCATTGTCAATCCACATTGCGCGGTTGCTTCTCATTCCCCAAAGGTTCATCGACAAAACAGGCGCCTCAACTTCATCCCAGGCTGCCATTGCGGCTCCTACGTCACCACTTCCAATATTTCGTCCCATTACTACTACGTCTGCGGCATTAAGCGCCGACACATCTGCTGAGGTGACCACTCCAGCATCTCCGGCAGGATAATAAGGAGTAACGTTGAAACCAGGATGGGCATCAATGGCTTGAATAGCCAATGTATCAAGCGCCTCTGCGCTTTTGGTTACGAAGATGACTTCCTTAGCAGGAGTATTCAAACTTCTCCCAATTGCAGCCATTCTGGCCAATTCGTTGAAGAATATAGTCTGAGCATCGGAAGTAAATCCGAAATACACTACAGTATCCTGATCATTACCATTTCCGATATAAGTACGTATGCCTGCAGCAGTGTGACCCGCTCCAGGGTAAAACTCAGTGTCTGCATCCCATCGTACAAATAGAGGAGTACCATCACTTGCTTGAGCTAATAACTCACCGTTTCCATGATCTGTATCGTCTCCATCAGGAGTAAACGAACTGAAAGGTCCATTCCAATAATCGATTGTACCAGTGAGTCCCTCGAATACAGGATCAGTACCTACTAAAGTCGCCTGTAATACCGTGTCGAGAGGAGTGGTTACATTAGTAGCACCACCATTGTCAATCCACATTGCGCGGTTGCTTCTCATTCCCCACAGGTTCATTGACAAAACTGGTGCCGTGACTTTATCCCAGGCAGCCATTGCAGCTCCTACGTCACCGCTTCCAATATTTCGTCCCATTACTACTACGTCTGCAGCATTAAGGGCTTCCAAATCATCGTCAGTAACTACTCCTGCATCTCCTGCAGGGTAATAAGGAGTGACACTGAAATCCTCATGTGCATCAATAGCCTGAATAGCTAATGTATCTAGCGCTTCCGCACTCTTGGTTACGAAAATTACATTTTTTAGATGACCGTCGGCCATTGAGAATTGCGACGTCCCAGCCAGCATAAGCAGGACAAACAACACTCTCGAAATAATACCCCGCCTTGGAGGTGATAAGTCAAAGTTCTTCATAGTCTTAAATTAAATTCATTGATAGTAATCCAAAGATGATGAAAAACCCCTCCTATATTCATGGCAAAACCGTATTAGGGGTGGGGTAAATTCGTAATTCATATATTTTTTGGAATATTTTTCTGGTATCAGTCTAAGCCATCTGGTGGGATAGAACAGCCCTGCGCAAGTCATAGTAGAGATCTGGCAGTTGGCCGACTTAATGGCCACCACAGTAGAAAACTGACCAAGCTGCGTCAAAGCACAGCTCAAATCAATTTCCGGGACACATCGCTTTTCTTCGTGTCGAAACAAATCACAGTTGCCATCTGCGTACAAATCCATGTTGTCAGGAATACACCCCACAAGGAACCGTTGAGTCCATAAAAAGCCTTGAAGAACGCTGAAGCAATTCCCACCTACTTATTTACTTTATTTTCGCAATCAACCCTATTTGCTTTTCTTAATCTTCTTTTATTTTCTTATATTTATTTTTGTTTTAAAAACGAAAGCCAACCGCCGCACTGAAACTCAAAGCTTTGCTTTGTGAATTGAGGGTTATGAATTACCTTCAATTTTTTTGATAAGACAAAAAACCGAGCAATTGCTCAACATAGAACTAGTTCCGCCTGATTGACATGACCAACAAACACCTGTTACAAGAGCGCATTAGAAAAATCGCCGAACACTCAGATGAAATGAGTTTTAGGGAAGTGTTTGATGAGTTTTACCCCAGGCTTCTGAACTTCGGCATTTACCTCCTTGAGTCTGAGACTGCCGCCAATGAAGTGATCTCCAATGTCTTTCTGAAAATTTGGACCACAAGAACTACCATCACGCATATCGACGACTTCAATAGTTACCTCTTCAGATGCGTTAAAAATGCTTCGCTGAATTATTTGAGGGATGCCAAAAAAATTCAATTCGAAGATATTTCCCGATTTGAAACCGGATTGACTAAAACCGTTGTATGCCCCGAAAGCCAAATGATCAACAGTGAACTCAGGGAAAGAATCATGGCAGCCCTGGACAGCCTGCCTCCACGCTGCCGTATGATCTTTGAATTGGTCAAGCATGACGGCATGAAGTACAAAGAAGTTGCCCTCCTGCTGGAAGTCTCCATCAATACAGTAGAAAATCAAATGTCAAAGGCCCTCTCGATCCTTCGCAAGAAACTCGTCAAAGACAATCAAGAGGCTGTCATTAGAAAACTATCCTCCTTTTAGACACGACAGTACTTTTATTTCGACAAATCTTTTTTTTTTCAAAATGATATAGTGGTAAATATCAACTACTGGTGTCTATTATTTTAGGGAACAAGAACCAGATGAACAATAAGAGATTTTATACCCTTCTAATAAAGGATCGAGCAGGGTCACTCAGCACTGATGAAAAAGCTGAGCTTGAGAAGTATTTGATCCAAAACCCCGAGGCTAAATCTGAGCTCGACTCAATAGATGAAGTATGGAATAAGCTCAATCTATCCTTTCAGGCGGATGGAAGTCAGGTATTCGAGAACATCCAACGCCAAATGCAAAACACACCGGTCTTTGCCGAAGAAAGTGCAAAAAGCCCTTCTCGTATGAGAAAACATATGATCATGGGTGTGGCTGCCTCGGTGCTACTGATAATGCTTTCCAGTCTGGTTGCATTCTTTTTTGGGTACAACTTCTCCGAAATAGAAAAAAATAACCAAACCTCTGAATTAACTACAGTAAAGCGTGAGGTTCAAAAAGGCCAAAAACTAAAAGTCTTTCTGCCTGACGGTAGTAATGTCTGGCTCAACTCCAATAGTAAACTGACCTATCCCGAAGAGTTTGGTGATGTACGATCCGTATACCTTGAGGGCGAGGCATTCTTCAGCGTCGCCAGAGATGAAGCCAAACCGTTTCATGTCATATCCGAGGGGGTGACCACCACAGCACTGGGGACCAGCTTTAATGTAAACGCCCATAACGGTCATGTAGAAGTGGCTCTGGTCACCGGCAAGGTTGAGGTGAAAAACGCCAACAACGCCACTATCCTGAATCCGGGAGAAAAAGCCGACGTGACGGGCAGAGCGTTTAGTGTCCGAGAGTTTGACCAAAAAGAAATAACCTCCTGGAAAGACGGAATTATCTTTTTCAAAGAGGCCTCATTCAATGAGGTCATAAGAAAGCTTGAAAACTGGTATGGTGTGGAGTTTTTGGTGAAAAACGCCCCAAAAACGAACATTACCTATTCTGGAAGTTTCGACAATGCCTACCTCTCCGAAGTATTGGAGGGCATGGCCTTTGTCTACGATTTCAAATTTAAAATAGAGAAGAAAAACGCAACCATAGTATTCAAATAAAACAGCTGCCTATGATTAAATAACCAAATTGTTTAAGACAAAAAAGCCCATGGATGTTGGCGCATCCATAGGCCGAGATTATGTAAAACAAAAACCTCTTATAAACATGAATGTAAAATTACTAAGACGAGTCATTCTATTTATGACCAGACTAACTTTTTATGCCATTGTGCTCAATTGCACCCTGGTAGGCACGATCTACGCCTCTAAGGCGGATGCTCAAAACATCAAGAGCGTAAAGGAGACTTACGTCAATTTGAATTTCAAAGACGCGAGCCTTTATGACGTAATTGCTGAGATCGAGCGCAAGACGGAATTTAAATTTTCGTACGACAGATCTATACTTGATACCCGGCTGAATTACTCCCGGTCTGTGGAAAAATCGAGCGTAGGTGAGATCCTGATGGAAATCTCCAAAGGCTCAGATCTGAAATTTAAACAGATCAATAACACGATCCACGTGACCAATAGGATGAGTAATTCCGGTAAAGCCTCCGAGATTGAAGTCATCATAGAGGGCACCACGGTGACCGGACAAGTGAATGACGAAAGCGGAAACGGCTTGCCTGGGGCCTCTGTATTGGTTCAGGGAACGTCTATCGGTACCGTGACAGATATCGACGGAAAATTCTCCATCGAGGTACCTGAGGGGTCATCCAGTCTTGTAATCAGCTACATTGGCTATCAGACACAGACTATCTCCATCGGTGGTAGATCTACCGTCGATGTAACCATGGTGGTAGATGCCGAGACACTCAGTGAAGTAGTGGTCGTAGGATATGGTACCATGAAGAAAAGTGACCTCACAGGTTCAGTTGGTCAACTTTCTGCCGAGAAGCTGAATTCTCAACCCATAACTACAGTCGAGCAGGGTCTGCAAGGACGTGTAGCCGGTGTAAAAATTACCAGCAACTCAGGTGCCCCCGGAGGAGGTATGAGTGTTCAAATAAGGGGTGTGACCTCCATTTTGAATGGCAACGAACCTTTGTACGTCATTGATGGATTTCCGGTATCCGGTCAATCTCAGTTCTCGACCAACTCTGGAAGAGGTTCTAATGATGACGGTAGTGCCAACTATACAGTACCTCAAAATCCGCTGGCGGCGATCAACCCTGCTGACATTCAATCCATTGAAATTCTAAAGGATGCATCCGCAGCAGCAATCTATGGTGTGAGAGGCGCCAATGGTGTGGTTTTGATCACTACAAAAAGAGGGCAAACAGGTGCTCCTCAGGTATCATACAATGGGTATATGGGTGTCCAGTCAGTCTCCAAAAAAGTAGACATGATGAATGCCCAGCAATACCAGGATATCTACAATGAAAATGCTGCCAACAGTATAGTAGATGGGGTTTCTACTCCTGCTCCTGTGGTTTTCACAGAGGCTCCTCCATATGATACTGACTGGCAAGACCAGATTTTCAGAGATGCGATTATCCAAAACCATCAGGTCAGTATAAATGGTGGAACAGAAGCAGTTCAGTACATGATGTCGGGTAGCTACTTTGATCAGGAGGGAATTATTAAAGGGTCAAATTTCACCCGATATGCCTTGAGACTTAATCTGGATGTAAAAGCCACTGAAAAATTGAAATTTGGAACATCAACAAACATATCCAGAGTTGTCAATGATGCTGTAGAAACGGAAGGAGAAGTGGGCGGAAGTGTCACCCAAAATGCACTAGGAATGTCTCCAATTCTTCCAGTCTATAATGAGGACGGAAGCTATACCAGTCACAATCAGCTTCCAAGCAACATTCCTGAAGTAGAAGGTGATCGTAACCCTGTCGCGAACATCAAAGAATTTTCTGATGAGTCCGTGACCAACAGAATCCTATCTACTGTATTTGCAGAGTACACCATCATTCCTGATTTGAAGTTTAGGGTGAGTCTTGGTACTGACCTGGAGAACAGGTCTCGACGCGTATATACGACCGTAGACAAGGTGACTAGCAATTCCACCAATAGCGCTGTAGTGAGTAGTGTAGACAGAGTCTCATTCTTGAATGAAAACACGCTTAACTATAGCAAACAGTTTGGAGACCATCGTATTCAGGTTTTGGGAGCATTTACTGCCCAAAGAGAGATTGAAGAGTATGGTTCGGTCACAGGCAGAGATTTTGCCACGGACATTACTACATCATACAATATTGGCGGTGGCTCAGCAGTACCCACAGTAGAATCAGGCTACGGTGAATTCAGCATTGCTTCATTCCTGGGAAGAGTCAATTATAACTTCAGCGACAAGTATTTAATTACTGCCACCGTTCGACGAGACGGCTCCTCGAAGTTTGCAGAAGGCAATAAGTGGGCAACATTCCCGTCTGTAGGTGCGGCCTGGAATATTTCCAATGAGGCTTTTGCATCCAGTGCGACTGATGTGTTTAACAACATAAAAGTACGAGTCGGCTGGGGTCAAACAGGTAACCAGGAACTCGCTGCGTATCGCTCGCTTGCACTCCTGAAGTCTACCCCCTACAACTGGGGAGGATCAAATGTCAACGGGTTTTCACCTCACCGTATTTCTGTTGATGGTTTGACCTGGGAAATTACGACCATGACCAATGTGGGCCTTGACTTATCTGTATTCAAGAGCAGAGTGAATCTGACCTTCGATTATTACATCAAGCAGACCGAGGATTTGTTGCTCGAAGTTCAACTTCCCAACACCTCAGGGATCACAGAACCGTCCGTTCAAAACATTGGTGAGATGGAGAATAAAGGATTCGAACTTACCATGGATGCGATATTGGTGGAAACCTCTAACGTGACCTGGGACTTTGGTTTCAACTTCACTAAAAACACCAATGAAATTACCTCTCTGGGTACTGCTGCAGAAATTGGTGAAGGAGCTGATCCTTCTTACTTCTTGCCTCGAACAACCTTCTCAGGTTCGGCACCTGTTGGATGGGTAAGAGTTGGGCAGCCCATTGGCGTATTTTATGGATATAAAACAGATGGACTTTATAGAAGCCAGGAAGAGGCAGATCAGTCTCTAAAATCAAACACCTTAGCTGGAGATCTCAAATATGTAGATGTAGATGGCAACGGAGAAATAGATGCTGATGACCGTACGGTTATTGGTAATCCTCATCCTGATTTCATTTATGGCTTCAACACAAGCGTGAAGTACCAAAGCTTTTCTTTGAGATTTTTCTTCCAGGGACAAAAAGGTGGAGTTGTATGGAATGGTATGAGACGATTCTCAAGCAGCATCAGCAGAGGGTCCAATGTATTGGCCGAAAGAGCTGACTACTGGACGCCAGAGAATCCCGATGCAGTATGGCCTACTCCTAGACAAAACAGAAGCCCATCCAGAGGTGGTGGAGGTGACATGGGAGAATCCGACTTCTATCTGGAAGATGCAAGTTACCTGCGTATGAGAGAGGTTACTTTGACGTACAATTTTCCTGAAAACTTCTTAGGTACACTGAGAGGATCAGTATACGTGACCGGACAAAACCTATTAACCATAACTGGTTACAAAGGTTACAACCCGGACACTAATGCCCGCTCCAATGTAAGAGGTTCTTTTGGCTATGACATTAGCTCATATCCATTGGCCAAGACATGGTTGCTAGGTGTAAAACTGAACTTCTAATTAAAAACTAAATAAGACATGAAAAATTTAATATATATTTTAATGTTGGTCGGTGTAGCTGTTTTACCGGCCTGTGAGAGTTTTTTGGAAGAAGTACCTAAAGACTCTGTTTCTCCTGCTAACTTCTACAAGAATGCAGCAGATGCTGAAGTAGCCCTTTCGGGTGCCTATGGAAGCCTGGCATCGGGCGTAGGATACTATGGCAGATACTGGATGAATGCCAGCACCCATGCCTCAAACGTAAGTTACTCTCGACTGGGCGTGACTGGAGATAGAGGGGTAATAATCCATATGAATGATGCGGGAATGATCAGCAACGGACGCTATGTACGCGATACCTGGAATGCTCTCTGGGAATCAGTGAACAGAGCAAATTCCGTTATTGATAATGTAGCGACCATCACAGATATCGACACGGACGTTCAGAACCGAATCATCGGTGAAGCCAGATTCTTGAGAGCCTTGCATTATTTCAATATGGTGAGAAGATGGGGTGGTGTTCCAATTTTGGAACATGAAACAACTTCTTCAAACATCCTGGAACTTCAGGTGTCGAGAAATACTGCTGATGAGGTTTACGACTTCATTATTGATGATCTGACTTTTGCCCTGGCAAACTTGCCTCGAATAGCGGACACAGATCCAGGTCGTGCTTCTCTGGAGGCAGCTCAGGCTTTGAGAGCCAAAGTGGCTATCTATAGGGAAGACTGGGCGACTGCAGAATCAAATGCACTGGCCGTCATCAACGGAAGTGATCGCAGCCTTTTGTCTGATCCCTCTCAGCTTTGGAACTGGCAAGCGGACGGCAGCGTAGACAACACTTCCGAATCCATCTTCGAAGTGCAGTACACAGGTGTTGATCCTCAGCATCATACTATAGGTAATAATTTTGAACCACGAAACAGCGGGTACGGCCCGGGTCAGTGGGGTACCATCACAGCTAGTATCAAATTCTACAACAAGTTCGACCCGGCAGATCTTAGAAGAGATGCAAGCTTCCTTATGGAGTGGGGGTCAAATGATGGAGGTGATAGCCTGGTACAATGGTATGAATTTGAAGCCATGTCTGCTCCTCATGTGAGCAAGTACAGAGATCCTGACGAGCAAATTGCGAGCAATTATAATCTGAGAGTGATCCGATTGGCGGATATCATGTTGGTAGCATCAGAAGCGATCAACGAGCAAGATGGTCCTTCTGCGGAAGCATATAACTATGTAAATCAGGTACGCGCAAGAGCTGGTCTGGCTCCTCTGGCAGGTTTGAGTCAGGATGAACTGAGAGATTCGATTCACCTGGAAATCCGAAAAGAGTTGTGTTTTGAAGGTCAGGATTTTGAGGAATTAGTTCGCCAAAGCGATGATGCCGCTGACTTCATAGCGACTAAACTCTCATATACCGATTTTGTTTTTGGTACCGACCCTCTTCCTCCTACTCTGGACGATGATGGCAATCCAATCACAATTACTAATCCTGATATCATTTTCAATATTGAAGACGATCAGCCACACAGTGTGGACATGGAAGTAGATGCGCACAATATGGTTTTCCCAATTCCGCAACAGGCATTGGATCAAAATCCTAATTTGGCGCAGAATCCAGGTTATCCGGGTGCTGGCTCAGAATAATTAGAGTTTACAAGTGTTTATTTAAGCTAATGCTAGGGGGAGCAATTGTTCCCCCTATTTTTTTACAGGGATCACCTCCCATTTTTCCCACTAACCAAGGGGCCTTCTCAGGAAAAACTTAATTTGCGTATCTACATAACATTCAAAAACAACCAAATGCCAGCAACCCGTTTTTCCATTATTTGGCTATTCATCCTTTTTATTTTTCAAGCATGTGACAGCCCTGACAAAAAAACTGCTAAAGACCCTAAAGAGGGACTTTCCGGTGAAGAACTTGCCAAAGGGTACTGCGCAAGTTGCCATATGTTTACGGAGCCCTCGCTCATGGACAAGGAAACCTGGAAGTACGGCATTCTTCCTCAGATGGGTCACAGAATGGGAATATATGGCAGCACACCCCGAGAGAGCTTGATCGAAAAGAATGCAGGTGGACGTCTAGTCCAGGAAAGAAACATTTTTCCCGAGCAACCCATGGTCACTGAAAAACAGTGGCAACTCATTAATGAATACTTCTACAGAGAGGCACCTGCCAATCTCGAAGTACCCGAGAAGCAGCTCGTAGTTGGAGTTAAAAACCTGGAAGTAGAAATACCTGAATTTCACATTCCTCCTCCACTGATCACGGCCATCAAGCATAACCCGGATCTCAATCAAGTGTTTGTGGCGGATGTGAAAAGTGACTATTGCACGATCAATGTTTTAGACAAGGATTTGAATTCTCTGAGCACCCTCGCTCTCCCGCACCCAATTTCTCATATTGACTTCAGAGGGGATAGCATCATGGCGACGATGATGGGCGGATTTATGCCCACTGATGAACCCAGCGGATCAGTCGTTAAGATATTCAAAGTACCGGGTAGCGGCGATGAGTACAAGGGTTTTAAGAAAGTTTTGACCAATCTTCAGAGGCCCGTCCATTCTTCCTATTCTGACCTGACAGGAGATGGAATCGAAGATATAGTAGTTTGCGAGTACGGCAACCACACCGGCAAACTCAGTTTGTTCATTGGTGTCGAAACAGGGGCCTATGGAAAGAAAATACTGAGCTACTACCCTGGAGCTACCACCACAGAAATCAAAGACCTTAACAAAGACGGCCTACCCGACATTATTGCCTTGATGGCGCAAGGAAGAGAGCGGATAGATGCCTACTTCAATAAGGGAAACGGGGAATTCAGTGTCAAAACACTGCTGAGGTTTTCACCCATTTATGGCTCTGTGTCTTTCAAATTGGTTGACTGGAATCAAGATGGACACGACGACATCATCTATGTCAACGGCGATAATGCTGATTATTCTCGGTCATTCAAACCGTACCATGGTTTGCGGATTTATCTGAATGACGGTGAAAACAGTTTTAAAGAAGCCTTTTTTCAACATCAAAACGGAGCCTACCGAGCTGTTCCATATGATTTTGACCAGGATGGGGATTTGGATATAGCACTATCCTCGTTCTTTCCGGATTTGGTCAATCAACCGGAAGAGGGGTTTGTCTTTATGGAAAATGTAAGCACCTCAGATTCCATCCAATTTGAGCTCAAGACCTTCAAAGAAGCCTCAAGCGGCAGATGGCTAATCATGGAAACTGCCGATTTAAACCAGGACAACTTCCCGGAATTACTCCTGGGTTCTTTCGTAGGTATGGATGTCAATGGAGATACCGATGGACGCGTCGGCCAAAATCTGATTCAAAATTCTCCCACCCTTATCAAACTAAACTTTAAGAAGTAATGAAGCGACCCGTCTTTCCCCATTTGAAATTGAGAATCTCGCAGTCCAGGTGTTTTTTAGTTGCAGTTTTATTAACAGCATTTTCGAGTCAATTATGCGCCCAGGACTACACCCTTGAAAATGCTTTTGAAAAAATTCAAAAATATGGTGCTGAAAAAGGAATCGAAGTGGCTGCCGTTTATCCAAATCCCTCTGACCAAATAGTTTTTGAGAAAGATGTGATCTACAAGGAGACAGCGGGAGCCACGATCAAAGCCAATCTGTTTTACCCCCAAAAGAAAAGAAAGTCCACTCCGGCAATCGTGATCATTCATGGGGGTGGCTGGCAATCGGGCAGCAACGTATTGATGTCACCCATGGCAGAGCGTTTGGCAGAATCGGGCTATTTCGTGATGTGTCCCAACTACCGGCTATCTACTGAGGCCATTTACCCGGCTGCCGTGCACGACGTTTTCGATGCCCTCGAATGGGTGGTGAAGAAATCCAAGGAGTTTTCAATTGATCCAAACAACCTCGTCATAATGGGCTGCTCCGCGGGTGGACAATTGGCCACACTGGTAGGCACGACCTACAACCAATCCACAAACGTATTCGGCAAAAAGACTTCAGGGAATATCTCAGCAATTATTGACGTAGACGGAGTGCTTGCCTTCATACATCCAGACTCCCAAGAGTCCTCGTCGGCAACCAAGTGGTTTGGTGGAAACATCGAAGAAAAAAGAGACTTATGGATTGAAGCTTCGGCATTGACCTATGTGGACGAACGCACGCCTCCTACTTTGTTTTTGTCGAGCATCTATCCTCGGTTTCTCGCTGGTAGGCAAGATTTCATAGAAGTATTAAATCAACATGAGGTTTATTCTAAGACGCATTTTCTAGAAGAGGCACCACATTCTTTTTGGTTGTTTGATCCGTGGTTTGAGCCCACGATGGGATATATTACTTCTTTCTTAGAAAAGGTGCTCTAAAACTCCACCCGATACGTGAGGATCGGTATCATTTCCAGTTGATAGCTGGTTTCGACCTGGCCGGTAAAATTGTCAAAATACCAATAAGCTTCGTTCTCTCGATTGGTCAGATTTTGGATATCCAGGGCAAACGAATGGGTGGATTTCGGCCTGTATTTGATCCACTGCACCCGCAGATCGAACCTGGCATAATTCCCAAGGCGTCCGGTCATTGCAGGGTTTTCAGAATATTGGTACAGCCCTCCCTGGTAGATTCCTTTGATATTGACCGAAAGAACTTTTTCAAACTCACCTCCACTGAATTTCCAGTTTCGACCTGCCAAAAAGTTCAGTGAGGTTTTGGCGTTGAATGGATTATCCATTCCGTCATCGAAGGTGGAATTGAAGAAACTCGCACTGCCGTCATAGTAGAACTTTTCACCTTTTTGAGAAATCCTTAAAGCTATCCCCTGAGTCCTTCCTTGAATGCTTTCAGTCGATTCAACTACCCCATACCAATTTCCATTGATCCGGTCAAAGTGATAATAAAAACCTTCCGCTGAGGCAATCAAACTACCAAACGTGGCCCCCAGACTCAATGTGTATCTCGAGCTACTGATCAAGCCAATGGCATCATAATCCGGATGAGCAACACTTACAGAATCCGTCACTTTTAGATAGCCAACCAGGGGGGAGAATATCTGACTGTATCGTCCGGCACTCGCAGCAATATTGAAGTTGAAGATTCTATAATTCAGGTTTGCCCGATAATCCAAAGCATTTTCTTGTTCTCCTTCTCTTGACAAATGGTAGGATCCCACGCCCAATTCTGCCTTCAGCCGGGGGTTAAAATCGCAACTCAGATCGGCGTAAGGTGCTATGAGTGTTTTTTTCACTTCCAGTGTCAGAACGCTCTCATTGAGATAATTATAGCTGTCGTGGTAGGCATTTATTCGAGAACCCAACGTCAAAACGGGTCGTCCAAAATAGACCAAACCATAAATATGGTTGGACCAAATTGTTTGATCTATCTGGTCCTTTCTGAATCCTATGCTATCCATGGAAGTAAAAGAATACCGGGTCTGATCCCGTGATTCATCCTTGGAAGAAATTGCACTCGCCAGACCCACCTTTACCTTTTGTCCCAAGGGTTGATCATACCGAAAGCCCATGGCTCCCATTTTTGCCTTGAACAAAATATCTGAGCGGTGTTTTTCTATTTCTGATTCTTCTAATGGGAATACTTTAAAATCATTGGAACTGATACCAACCAAACTGAATATCTTAACCTTGCCTCCACTTCTGAGGGGCACATCCACGCTTACTGCCAAATCCTGAAACGCAATAGTTTCACCCCCAAAGTCCACCCCCATTTCCCCTAGCAATCCCGTGAAAGAATAGCGGTAGTTGAGTAGGTAGCTGGAACCCTGACTGGCAATCAATGGCCCCTCTGCACTGAAATCAAAACCAATCAAAGAAGCCTGCGCAGTAAACTGATGATCTTGGTTATACCCTTGTCTCAGGTTCATATCAAACAGCCCTCCTACGGTATTGGATAGGCCAGAATTCATCGCCCCAAAATAAAATTCAGAGTCATCCAACATCTGTGCGCTTAGAATATTGACCCCACCGGATGAAGCCGCAGGCTGATCATTGAAAATACCGGCGTTGGACAGATGATTTGGATTGGTGATCTCCAGACCTTCCAGCCTCCAAACATTATAAGCAGGGTTGAGCCCCCTCACTGAGATCTGATTGTTCTGGTCGTTGGTGACCAAAGCATCCGAACTGCCAGCCACCAAGCGGGCAGGATCATAATAAGTCGCGGCATAACGATTGACCTTCTCTTCATTGATCTTTACAGCAGAAATACCCAGCAGCTCTGCTTTGGCCAAAACGACCACCTCATCTAACTCCTTTCGGCTGGGGGTCAAAGTAATTTCCATATAGGTCGTTTTTCCATTTTTGACCCAAACCGAGGAAGTTCGTTTGGTTTCGTATCCAACACATGAGAGTGTCAAATCCACCAGGCCAGGCGGCAATTGGTCCAAATAAAATCTGCCGCTTTCGTCAGAAATTTGCACAGGTTCGCCGTTAACCGCCACACTGGCATTACTAATGGCTTGACCGCTTGTTTCATCGCTAATTTTCCCTTCAATACTTTGTCCTTTGGATGAATAGACTAAAATGAAGAGGCAAAAAAGTGTGAAGATTTGATTTCGCATGGGACGGCAAATTACATGATTCTTACGTTACCCCGAACGTAATAGGGCAAGCCTTTTTGTGCAAAAAACCAATGGAAGAAAAGAAAATTTTAGAAATTAAAAATAAATAAACGAAAGTATTATATTTGATTATCATAATGGGTGAGAAGTGTCATCACCTCTCACGCTCTGAAAATCAGGATATTTTACAATGCTACGGAATCAAAGAAAAGAGAAAATACTGGAGCTCCTGCAAGAGGACGGTTCAGCCAAGGTGGTCGATCTGGCCAAGATCTTTAAAGTCACCGAGGTGACCATCCGCCAAGATCTGGAAACCCTGGAAAAAGAGGGCCTGGTCAATCGAGAACACGGAGGCGTACACCTCAAATCAGTCAAGGATCAAGTACTCAACTTTGCGATCATCCACCAGGAAAACCTAAAGGAAAAAGAAATCATTGCCCAAAAATGCCTCGATTTCATCCACCCCGGAGATACCATAATCCTGGATTCGGGCTCTACAACCACCGAGATCGCCAAAAAGATCAAGAACATGAACCAGCTCACCGTCATCACCAATGCACTGAACATTGCGTTGATGCTAGGCGCAAATCCAAATATCGAAGTGGTCATGACTGGAGGTGAATTCAAAGCTCCTACCCTTTCTTTGACCGGACAAAAAGCGGCAGACTTTTTCGCCGGACTCAATGTACAAAAGCTGTTTTTAGCGACAGCAGGTATTTCCCTTAAATCAGGTCTCACCTACCCGAGTATCAGCGATATAGTCGTCAAAAAGGCCATGATCGATGCAGCGGACACCACGTACCTGGTGGCGGACTCTTCTAAGGTCGGACAGAGTGCCTTTGCCAGCCTGGGGGCGCTTTCCCTCATAGACTACATCATTACGGACAGCGGTATAGAGAAAAAGCACCAGCAGGTGTTTAAGGAAAACGACATAGAACTCATCATCGCAAAAGAACCTGCCAAGGAATCATAACCAGCAATTCATGAACCCCACTTTAGGCAAAGCAGCATAATGAAACATTTCCTAAAAACAGTATCGTTCCTCATCCTTTTGATGGTTTGGGTAAGCTGCAGCGATGACAAACCAAGCGACGCATCACAAAACAAGAAAGTGGCTGTGATCATCTCCACGCTCAATAACCCGTGGTTTGTTGTACTAGCTGAAACGGCCGCCGGACACGCCGAATCATACGGATACGAAACGACCATTTTCGATTCGCAAAACAACACAGCCATTGAAGCCAGCCATTTTGAGAATATCATCACGGGGGGATACTCAGCGGTACTTTTCAACCCAACTGATGCGGACGGTTCCATTGCGAATGTAAGAATGGCCAAGAAAGCAGGCATCCCGGTTTTCTGCATGGACAGAGAGGTGAATGCCACTGATGCAGCCACTAGTCAAATCCTGTCTGACAGCTATGCAGGCTGTGTGGCGATTGGAAAGCATTTTGTAGAGAAGCTCAACAAAAAAGGAAAGTACGTCGAGATCCTGGGCATGGTGGGAGACAACAATACCTGGAGCCGGTCTCAGGGTTTTCATTCTGTATTGGATTACTATCCCGACCTCAAAATGGTCGCCCAGCAAAGCGCCGACTTTGACCGAAACAAAGCCATGGAAGTAATGGAATCCATACTGCAAGTTCATCAGGACATCAATGGGGTTTTCTGTGGGAATGACGCCATGGCCATGGGCGCCTATCAGGCCCTGGTATCGGCAGGAAAGGAAAAACAGGTGATGGTCTTTGGGTTTGACGGAGCAGCCGACGTAATCAATTCCATCCAACAAAAGAAAATAGTGGCTACCGGCATGCAGTTTCCCAAACTCATGGCGAAAACCGCCGCCCAATATGCCCATGAGTTCTTCAACGGAAAGCAGGACTTCCCTCAAAAAGTACCCGTTTCTGTCGAAATGGTCAATCAGGAAAATATCCACCAATACGTAGCCTACGGAGAATAATGAAAAGTAACCTGAAACTAATTATTGGAATCATCCTGGCCGCTATTGTTGTTTACAATTCTGTCTACTTCATGCCATTGGATGAAAAAATGGCCTCTGAAACTGAAGTGGAATTTGACGCAGAGGCTTATGTTGATGACATATGGGGTGCTAGTTTATTGCCAACATTTAATGAAGCAGCTGAAATCACGAAGCTCACGAAACTTCTCAAAGAAAATTCCAAGACTGCATTCGAAACTGAAGCCAATGCCCTTGGAATAGGAAATATCGGATACTTCAAAGTTCAAGGAAGCGGCACCGTAGTACAGGTCAACGAAAACGATCTGATCCTAAAAATTGGAGACGAACTGTTTGAGTTGGAAATGGAATTCGTTTTTGGCAATGCGGTTAGAGATGCCTCCCGATTGATCCGGATCAACGACTATGACCAAACCTCTGACATTAATAACATTTCCCAGGCAATCAATGCCAAAATCAGAAAAGAAGTGATCCCTACTTTTCGATCAACGATCAAAAAAGGAGACGCAATCGCTTTCAACGGTGCCATGGAACTAAACCAGGCGCACCTCGATCTTGACCAACCGGAAATTATTCCTGTATCTGTCAAAATAGGTTCGTAGTGGCTGTATTGGAAGTTCAAAATATTACCAAGAAGTTTTCCGGGGTTACAGCCCTGGACAGCGTCAGCCTGAAACTTCAGCCCGGAACAGTCACTGCCCTCATCGGGGAAAATGGCGCAGGAAAATCCACGCTCCTCAAGATCATGTCCGGTATCTACACGGACTTTGAAGGTGCCATTTCATTTAAGGAAGAAGATGTGAGATTCTCCAGCCCAAAAGATGCCCAGGATGCAGGCATCTCCATCATCCATCAGGAATTGAACCTGATTCCTCATATGACCGTGAGAGAAAATATTTTTTTGGGAAGGGAAGTGGCCAATTCATTTGGATTCATTGACAAACCTTCTATGAACAAGAAATGTCTGGATCTACTCAAAAAATTAAAACTTGAGGTAGACCCTGAGGCCTTGGTCAGTACACTAAAAGTTGGCCAGCAGCAGGTCATTGAAATTGCTAAAGCACTACTGACCGATTCGGAGGTACTTTTCATGGACGAACCCACTTCTGCCATCGGTGAGGAAGAAGTTGAAGTTCTGTTCGACATTATCCATCAACTCAAAGCAGAGGGTAAAGCCATCGTCTACATTTCGCATAAGCTGGACGAGCTATTCACCATCGCTGATGACTTTGTAGTTTTGAGGGATGGCCAGTTGATAGGTCAGGGCCAAATGGCAGATGTATCCCGTGATCAATTGCTCGAAATGATGGCCGGCCGCAAGGTGGAATTGATTTCAAAAGCCAAAAGAGCAATTTCCGAAAAGGTACAACTCACGGTAGAAAACCTCACCCTGACAAATCCTGAAAACCCGAACAGACCCATACTCAAAGACATTAGCTTCGAGATAAAACAAGGAGAGGTTCTGGGCATATACGGCTTAATGGGAGCAGGCCGCACAGAGCTATGCGAATGTCTGTTCGGACTTCATAGCAAACTTCTTTCGGGGGCTATTGAATTGGAAAATGAATCGGTGAATTTTAAATCTCCTGTTGATGCCATTAACTCCGGCTTGGCGCTGGTACCGGAAGACCGCAAGCAAGATGGTATTGTACCTGAAATGTCAGTGGCTCAAAACCTTAGTCTGGGTTCTCTGAACAACGTTTTGAAACTCGGCCTACTCAGCAAATCAAAGGAGTCCAAACTCTATGACAAACATGTCGAAGCTTTGAAAATAAAGGTTCAATCGGAATCCCAACTTATTCAAAACCTTAGCGGAGGCAATCAGCAAAAAGTAATTCTCGGTAAGTGGATCGAACGAAATCCTAAAGTCCTGATGCTCGACGAGCCCACCCGGGGGATAGATGTCAATGCCAAAAACGAAATTTATAAAATCATAGAACAATTGAGCGCTGATGGCATATCCGTACTCGTTGTTTCCTCCGAAATACCCGAAATCATGTCGGTTTCTGACAGGATTCTGGTGATGGCAGAGGGGCGCATCATGGCGGAATTCAAAAGCGGCGAAGCGGACGAAAACAAAATCATAAGCGCCTGCATACCTGAAAGGTTGAATTAAATGATCTCAATTAAAAAATATACCAACATTGCTCAGCTGCAGTCATTGATTGCCCTGTTTATCATGTCGCTGGTGCTGGCGCTATTGACGGATAACTTTTTGACCGCAGACAATTTCTGGAATGTCATGCGACAGATATCTGTGAACATGTGCATCTCGGTCGGCATGACACTCGTGATCCTCACAGCAGGAATTGACCTGTCGGTAGGTTCCATTCTTGCTCTCAGTGGTGCCATAGCGGCTGGACTGCTCAAAAACGGAGTAGCCATCCCCTCCGCCAATTTGTTCATCGGGTTTACCGTATTGGGGGTATTGGTGGCAGGTCTGCTATCTGGAGGGTTTCTAGGATTTGTGAATGGGTATGCTGTGACGAAATTTAAAGTTCCGCCCTTTGTTGCCACGCTGGCGATGCTGACTATGGCCAGAGGATTCACGATGCTATGGACTAAGGGGCATCCCATTACCGGATTGGGTGAGACTTTCGGCTTTCTCGGTACGGGTTGGTTTCTGGGAATACCTATGCCAGTCTGGGTGTCCGGTCTGGTAGTAGCTGGGGCCATCGTCCTGACGAATAAAACAAAATTTGGAAGATACATCTATGCCATTGGCGGCAATGAAAGTGCTGCCCGGCTGTCAGGCATACCCATCACCAAAATAAAAATCTGGGTGTATTCCCTGGCGGGTATGCTTGCGGCAGTTGGAGGACTACTGGTTACCGCAAGGTTGGATTCAGCCCAACCCAATGCGGGGATCAGCTACGAACTGGATGCCATCGCCGCAGTGGTGATCGGCGGTACTTCATTAGCCGGAGGGCGCGGCACCATCATCGGTACAGCGCTGGGTGCCATCATCATCGGAGTGCTCAACAATGGATTGGTGCTTCTCGATGTTTCTCCATTTTGGCAGCAGGTGATCAAAGGATTGGTGATCTTGCTGGCAGTAATCATTGACAAATCGAATAAAAAAGAAGAATAAACAATTATGAAAAAAGTATCCTTTCTAGCCCTACTCATCGCATCCCTGTCTTTTGCTTGCCAGCAAAAAAAAGAAGTCAACCTCTTCCTGGCAGGAGACTCTACCATGTCTGATAAACCGCTGAAGAATGGACACCCTGAACGAGGCTGGGGACAACTATTACCCGTTTACTTGAAAGAAGGAATCAAGGTCGACAATCACGCCAGAAACGGACGCAGTTCTAAAAGCTTTCGATCCGAAGGAAGATGGGATGTAATCATGGAAAAGATCCAACCCGGAGACTATGTCATCATCCAGTTTGGGCACAACGATCAAAAGTACAAAGACAGTACCCGGTTCACCGATCCACAAACTGAATACAGAGATAATCTGACACGGTATGTTGAAGAAGTGAAAGCAAAGGGGGCCAACCCTATCCTGGCTACCTCCATTGTGCGGAGGAGATTTGATGAGAATGGGGAATTCGTAGAATCACATGGCGAATATCCGCAGGTGGTCAGAGAAGTTGCCTTGGAAACCAATGTTCCCTTACTGGATCTGCACTTATTGAGTCGTGATTTGATCATCAAGTATGGCCCGGAAGAATCAGAGAAATTGTATCTGATCATCAAGCCTGGTTTGTATCCGGCACTACTTGATGGCAAGGAAGACAACACGCATTTGTCGGCCATAGGAGCTTCCAGGATATGCGATTTGGCGAAAGCCGAAATCATTGAAAAAGTACCCCAACTAGCCCAGTATCTTAAAGAATAAAACAAGTACCTCATGACCAGTATTTTAAAACATCTTAAACAGTCATTGCTGCTTTGCGCAATAGTGGCGGGCTTTTCCTGCACTGCTCAAAGCGTCGAAAAGACCAGAATCTTCGTGCTCACCGACATAGAAAACGAACCCGACGATGCCATGTCGATGGTACGCTTCCTTGTGTATGCCAACCAGTTTGACATTGAAGGCCTGGCTGCCACCACTTCTATTCATCAGCGAAGTGAAGTAGCCACCTGGCGCATCAAGGAAATCGTAGAAGCTTACGCCCAGGTACGCGACAATCTGGAAAAACATGAACGAGGATTCCCTACAGGGGACTATTTGAGATCGGTGATTACTGAGGGCCTGCCCGAATACGGAGTGGCTGCTGTAGGCAAAGGGAAAGACTCGCCCGCCTCTGAGGCATTAATCAAAGCGGTAGATAAAAATGACCCGCGCCCACTTTGGGTGACTGTCTGGGGTGGCCCTAATGTTTTAGCGCAAGCGCTCTGGAAAGTCCGCGAGACCCGATCCAAAAAAGAACTACAAAAATTCGTATCCAAACTTAGGGTGTACACGATCTCTGACCAGGACGACAGTGGCCCATGGCTCAGGAAAGAATTTCCAGAATTACACTACATCGTCAGCCCGGGGTTCAGTGCAGGAGGAGCCTACCACTATGCTACCTGGAGTGGGATTAGCGGCGACTACTTTCACGCCCGATGTACCGGCGGCAATTTCAATGTGGTCACCAACGAATGGCTCGAAAAAAACATACGCCGAAAAGGCCCTTTGGGTAAAGAATACCCATTATGGGAATACCTGATGGAAGGTGACTCTCCCTCCTTTATGTTCTTGCTTCAAAACGGCCTCAACGACCCTGACCATCCCGAATGGGGCGGCTGGGGCGGCCGATACGAACTCTACACCCCACGTCCGAGAAGATGGCACCTGTACCCTGAGACACGTCCTATATGGACTGACGCTGAGGACGAAGTGCTGGGTGTAGACAACCGTTGGTATGAAGGCAATCACGAAACAATCTGGAGATGGCGCGAGGCATTCCAAAATGACTTTTCGGCTAGGATGGACTGGACAGTTAAAGAAAATGCCAATCACCCACCAGTTGTCAAAGTAGATCATGAGCCCCGAATAACCGCTAAAAAAGGAGACATCATCAAGCTCAGCGCAAAAGGTTCAACCGACCCTGACGGTGATGCACTTTCTTACCAATGGTTCTTCTACAAAGAAGCCGGGACATTTCCTGTCTCCAGTGCACGAAGTGGACAACCCGTCGCCATCAACAACTTCGACCAACCCGAGGCATGGTTCGAAGTTCCCAAGAAAAGGGTCATGCCCATCGGCACCGGCACTATGCACATCATACTTGCGATTACCGATCATGGCAGCCCGAGATTGACGCGATACGAAAGGGTGATTATAGATGTAGTTGAGTAACTTTTCATTAAAAACCAATGCTATGAAAATGACAAGACTACTATCAGGAATCCTAATCATATTAGGATATTCGTCACTTGCGCAAAACCCTTTGAATTTTGGCAGTGACATCAAAACGGCTGATCCCTCAGGCCATGTCTGGAAAGACGGAAAGATATATCTCTACACGTCTCATGATGAAAATTGTCAGGAAGACTTTTGGATGAAAGACTGGCATGTGTTTTCGTCGGAAGACTTAGTCAACTGGACAGCACATGGAGCGGTACTATCCGTTGAGGATTTGAGCTGGGCAGACAACTATGCCTGGGCTCCCGATTGTGCCTACAAGGATGGAAAATACTACTTCTGTTTCCCTGCCGGCACCGGATTCAAAGACCGTGTCAACCCCAAAAACAGCACCAAATGGATGGGGATAGGCATTGCAGTCAGCGATTCGCCTACCGGGCCTTTCGTAGATCACGTAGGCGGGCCCTTGTGGACAGACCGATACGCCAATGACCCTTGCTTATTCGTGGATGAGGATGGCACCGCCTATTTGTACGTCCATGGAGGTAAACTTGACTATATGGTCGTCGAGATGGCCAACGACATGAAAAGCATCAAAGGGGATTTTGTAAAAATGGACATGGGAGGCTATGAGCCCAAAATGGAAGGCCCCTGGGTTTTCAGGCGCAATGACAAGTACTACTTTACCATGCCCGAGGGCAACAGGGTTTTGACTTATTATATGTCTAATTCGCCCAAAGGCCCCTGGACTTATAAAGGGGTGATCATGGAGCAGGAAAACAACAGCAACAACCATCACTCCATCGTAGAGTTCAATGGACAGTGGGTCATTTTTTATCACCGTTGGATGGACACAGGTGATGAGTGTGAAAACAGAAAGCGCCAAAGGTATTCCTGTGCAGAGTTCCTCTACTTCAATGAAGATGGCACCATTCAGGAGGTAAAAAGAACAGACGAAGGGGTGTCCAACTAAGCCCCATTTGATTTAAATTAAATGAAAACAATCTGCTTAAATTTTCTTGTAGTCTTCTTATTAGCTTCTGCACATATCAAAGCTCAGGATGTTAAAAAGCATCGCGTTATAGTTCTCACCGATATAGAAGCCGACCCTGATGACACACAGTCGCTTGTCCGGTTGCTTTTGTACGCCAATCAGATGGACATCAAAGCCATCGTCGCCACCACCTCATGTTGGCATCAGAACAACGTCAACCCTGAGTCCATAGAAAAGCTGGTGGTAGCTTACAGCAAGATCCAGCCCAATCTTCTCAAGCACGAGCCTGGCTACCCCTCCTCAGGAGAATTGATGGATTTGATCACACAGGGGGTACCCAAATATGGTATGACGGGCGTCGGAGATGAGCATGACTCTGAAGGCTCAGAGTGGATCATCAGGGAACTCGAGAAAAAAGACGACAGGCCCTTATGGATTTCTGTTTGGGGAGGGGCCAACACTTTAGCCCAGGCCCTCTACAAACTTGAGAAAACGAAATCCCCAAAAGAGCTGAAGAAGTATGTGAGTAAACTGCGGGTCTACACTATTTCCGATCAGGACGACAGTGGTCTTTGGATGAGGAATAATTTTCCTGATCTCTTCTATATTGTAAGTCCCGGCGACAACTATGGCGACGCGACATGGACGGGGATAAACGTATTTGTCAATGGAATCGACAACTCCGAAATCAGCAATAGCTGGCTGGCGAAAAGCATCCAGCAAGGCCATGGCCCTCTCGGAGCTGAATACCCGGACGTAGCCTGGGGCATGGAAGGAGACACTCCTGCATTCCTGCAATTGATCCCCAATGGGCTCAACGATTATGAGCACCCGGAATGGGGTGGCTGGGGTGGCCGCTATGAGTTGTACCAGCCGGATTTTTCCAAAACCAAAGACGGAAGCTCGATTGTAGAGATTGGCCCGGAGAAAAGAGCATTATGGACGAATGCCATTGACAGCTACACTCCCTACATTCCTAAAGAATACGGCCGGTCAGTAGGCCGGGACACGACAACCTTCACAGGGTACAAAGAGACCCTCTGGCGATGGAGGGACGAAATCCAAAACGATTTTGCCGCAAGAATGGACTGGTGCACTCAGAGCTATGAAGAAGCCAATCATCCGCCAGTTCCGGTTTTATCCGGGTCTGATCGAATGCAGGTGAAATCGGGTGAAGGAGTTTTCATCGACGCAAGCAATTCCACTGATCCCGATGGGGACAACCTGAGTTTCCTTTGGTTCAACTACCCGGAGGCAGGGACACTCAAAGAAGAAGTACGAATTGGAGGATCAGAAAATTCTCACACTGTATACTTCAACGCCCCGAAAGTGGACAAAAAAGAAACCATCCACTTTATACTGAAATTGACCGACAAAGGGACACCGGCGCTGACTCGATACAAAAGAATCATCATTGAGGTGGCTCCGAATTAGGCCAGAGACATCAACATTTTTAAATGAAAGAAAACAAGTAGAACTAACAGATTGATAAACTGATGAACATTAGCAAACGAGTAACGCTCCTAACCCTTCTGATTTCAACATTGTCAACTTTGGCAATTGCCCAGGAAGACGCCCCCGAAAGGATACCCGAGTATCCCATCCCCTATGAATATCCTGAAGTGGACGACATCAAGGAGACCCTCAATCGTATCCGTCTCTATTATGAAGCGACCAGTGAGCTGAAAATCATAGATACGGAATCCGGCGAGGAGATTAAAAACTTCAAAAAACTCAATCCAAACGCTCAGGTCACAGAAGGCTTCAACAGCGAATGGAGCTATACACATGGGGTGGTTTTATCTGCCTTTGAGTACATAGATGATATCATCGATGAGCCGGCTTACTTTGCGAACAATGTCCGGTTCTACGATTTGGTGATTGAGACCCTTCCCTACTTTTCCAAGATCAAAGAGAAATACGATAAGAAATCAAAATACGGCTGGGGCCGAACGCCCAACTTCCATGCCCTGGATGACTGTGGCTCGATTGGAGCAGCGATGATCAAAACCTACCTCAAGGATAAGAATGATGACTACCTCGAGTTGATCAATACCACAGCAGACTACATTTCAAACAAGCAGCTTCGTCTTGATGATGGTACACTCGCTCGTCACCGTCCCCAATACGAATCCATCTGGGCGGATGATCTTTATATGAGCGTTCCATTTCTCACCAACATGGGTGTATTGACGGGAGAGAAAAAGTATTTTGACGATGCTGCACGGCAAATTCTACAGATGGCTGAGCGGTTGTACATTCCACAAAAGGAGCTCTTCGATCATGGCTGGAGCGTGACCTCTGGGGATTATGATCCAAGGTTTTACTGGGGCAGGGCCAATGGCTGGACGTTGATGGCTATGGCCGAATTGCTCAGCACCATGCCCGAAGATCATGAAAGCAGAGCTGACATCCTGCACTTGTATCGATCCATGGTTCGCAGCCTTGCCGGCTTACAAAATGGCACGGGATTCTGGCACAATATGCTCGACAAAACCGACACCTATCTGGAGACTTCATGCACGGCCATGTTCACTTTCGCTATAGCCAAAGGCATCAACGAAGGCTGGATCAATCATGTCTACGGTCCGGTAGCGCTTACCGGATGGAACGCTATCAATTCAAGAGTACTAGAGAATGGGGCCGTAGATGGCACCTGTGAGGGCACCACTTTCGCCCATGACAATACCTACTATTATTATAGAGGCAAGAGCATCTATGCGACACACGGATATGGACCTGTATTATACGCCGGAGCGGAAATGATCAAGCTACTGCAAAACGACAAAATCGAAGTACAACGAGCCCGAATCAACAAACGCAACAGCACCTTCCATTATCGATTGAAGAGCGAGTGGCCGGAGGACTAAGGACATTTAACTGGACTATAAATGAGCTATTTGAAGACCTAAATCAAAGCCTGGTGTATGCGGGCATTAAAGAAAATGCGTTAAGAAATCTTATGGTTTTGAGGAACAGAAAATTATACTGTTTGAGGAGCGAGGAACGAGCGACGAGTTTATAATTTTCCCTCAAAGCGATAAGGTTTTAGCAATTTTCTTTACAGCCCTAGATTTTTGCCTACTTTTTATCAATGAAAAAGTAGGGGCCTGTCCGGCCTGAGGACAGAAGGTTTTGGGAACACAACAAGGCTTTTTTCTTTGCTGTGTCTATCTCAATTTCATTTGGAACTTTTAAAAGAAAAATCATGAAAAGAGTCACATTCCTATTGCTTCTGGTTATCGCTGTATTAGGGTGTACTGATAAAAAAGAAGCATCTGGTGATCTCCAAACCACCAGACCTACTCCAGTAAAACTCACAGAAGCGGAGTGGAAAGGTGTAGGCTGCTACAAAATAGAAATGCCTATGGGTACCGTCTATTTTGAAAAGGACAATGGCGTGTCAGGATTCAAAAGCTTCATCGACAATGAAGGAAATGATTGGATCGCTTCCTACCTGCCTCCAGGACCGAATGGTGATTTTCGTGGTTTTCCCAATAGCACAGACAACTTCGGCCATGCCGGCCGTGACAGTGGATCAACCACCAAGATCGTAAATGGCGTCACCGAAGGAGATTACGTAATCCTGGAATCCACCAATGGGAAATTTACTTTTCAGTACTGGTTCCTGGCAGATCGTGTGGTGATCAAAGTTTTGAAATCAGAGGGAGATTACTGTTTCCTGTTTGAAGGTATCGCCGGTGGCTCTGCAGATGCCGAAGACTACTTCGTCACTCCTGATGGTAAAAAGCACTTTCCTACCGAAGATGGGGAATTTGACGATTTCACCCCGGAGTGGTTCTACCTGGGTGACCCTAAATCCAAGAGTATCATGTTCCTGGCAAAAACACCTGACGATGATGCCCCGAATGAGAATCATCGGCAGATTCGACCAGGAGGAGAACACAACATGGATCTGTACAGCTTTGGCCGGACAGGAAAAGAAGAGAACTACAAAGTCTACGGTATGAGCGGCAACGAGCACATCTGTATGATCGGATTCCTGCCTTCCTACCGCACCCACAATGAGGTCACGGCTTATATGGAAGCCTATATGGCCGAACCTTTTAAGCCCGGGGTGAGAATGGTAAGAAAATGGAGAGGCAGCTTGATGAGTCAAGAAGATGAGTGGTACGGCTCAGAGGAAGCCCTGGAGATTGCCTACAACGTGATCCAATACCAGTCCCCGGAAGGCGGGTGGCCCAAAAGTACGGATTTGGCAAGACCTCCTCTCACGGCAGGAGACATTCCGATACAGGCTGACGGCCGGGCCAATAGTCTCGACAATAGAGCTACGACTGTTCCTATGGAATTTCTAGCCAGGGTGATCAGCCAAACAAAGGATGATTCTTTGATCACCTCATTCAACAAGGGCATGGATTATCTGTTCGCTTCACAATACCCAAATGGGGGTTGGCCACAATTTTGGCCGCTACTGGGCGATCGGTATTTTTCAAGAATTACCTTCAACGATGGGGCGATGATGCGGGTGATGAACCTGCTAACGAAGGTAGCCACAGGTGAATCTCCCTACGAGTTTGTAGATAATAAAAAGAGAGAGCAGGCTGCCAAGGCCGTAGAACTAGGGCTTGACTGCATCTTAAGATCCCAAATCAAACAAAACGGTCAACTCACCGCCTGGTGTGCCCAGCATGATGAAAACACGCTTAAACCTGCCTGGGCACGAGCCTACGAGCCACCCTCAATTTCGGGCAGTGAAAGTGTAGATATAGTGAAGTACCTGATATCTATTGAAAACCCGTCTCCGGAGGTAGTGGAGGCAGTCGAGGGTGCCATAGCCTGGCTCAACAAAGTAGCCATCAAAGGCGTCAGACTGGATAAGGTGAGAAACCCCGACGGCCGAACAGAGGCCATTTTGGTTGAGGATGAAACGGCTCCCCCACTTTGGGCACGGTTCTATGAGCTGGAAACCGATCGACGGTTGTATCTCGATCGTGATTCCAAATTCAGATATGATTTCAGTGAAATAAGCTACGAACGTCGTAGTGGCTATGGTTATCACGGGTATTGGCCGGCTTCCCTGCTAGAGGAAGATTACCCCAAATGGAAGGAGAGAAACGCAACTACCCGGGCAGAATAGCAAAACATAAAAACGGTGAGTGCGAACGGACTCATTAGCCCAACGGTGGATGGCTGAAGCTCAACGATTTTGTACTCTTGAAAGGACACCTGATATCTTCGGCGTTCCTCTTGTTGATAATTGTATTTATTTCGCCGCTCACCAACATGACACTCAATGAAAGTTAGCGTCGTTAATCACCATAGATTTAGAGTGATTAACAAGCAACAAACATGTATAAGACTATTTTATTACAGGCCATCCTATATGGAATGGCGCTCAACGCCCATGCGCAAACGCTGGCGTTTCCCACGGCCGAGGGATATGGCAAGTGGGTATCAGGAGGTCGCGGAGGCCAGGTCATTCACGTTACTAATCTGGAAGATACCGACCGTAGAGGAGGAGTCATCGAAGGAAGCCTTAGGGCTGCATTGAAGACTCCCGGAAGCGAACCAATCACCATTGTCTTCGATACGGCGGGTATTATCAACTTATCCGGCGAGATGAGGATACAGCGCAGCAACGTGACCATTGCGGGTCAGTCTGCTCCCGGAGATGGGATCTGTATCAAAGGAGGCAGTGTCAACCTTGGAGGCAGTGAAAACCTGATTATTCGACATGTCCGGTTTCGCCTTGGAGTAAATGATGATGGCAGCTTTATAGGGGGTGCCTGCCTCAATATCGAAAATGCAGGCAGCTTCATCGTGGATCACTGCTCTTTTTCATGGTCTGCTGAGGAAAACATCGGGGTGTACAACAACCAACCCTATACGATACAATGGTGCATCTCGGCAGAGGGGTTGTACAATGCAGGACACGATAAAGGGGCGCGAAGCTATGGAGCGGTATTTGGTGGAGCGGAAGCAACTTTTCATCACAACCTTTTGGCCCACAACTATAGCCGTTCTCCCAGATTCGGAACCTCGGACAAAAACGACCTCCATGTGACCCTGGAGTATGTCAACAATGTCAACTACAACTGGGGTCGCCAAAATGCCTGCTACGGGGGTGAAAATGAAATGGGTGCGGGAGGATCCGTTTCTATTAATTTCATAAACAACTACTATAAGCCTGGGCCTGCATATGACGGAACGAAGAGAACCAACTTCGTACGACCGTCCTATGAAATCGGTCTTCAGGGAACTCATTATAGCCAATGGTACATTAATGGAAATAAGATTGAAGGTTCGGCTCATACGGGCTATGATGCCAATAACTGGCTGGGAGTAGACATCAGTGAGTACCAGGAAAATTCTCCTGCAGCTGTCACCAAGGACGATCTTAAATCTCCTCAACACACCGTCCCCGATCCGATCGACATGGAGTCCGCAGATGATGCGTACATGAGTGTGATTGAGAATGTCGGTGCATTCCCAAGGGATTCTATGGATCTTCGGATCATTGAAGAACTCAAAACCGGAACAGCCACTTACTCTGGCACTGTGAACAATGGAGCGACGCATGGCATCATTGACAAGCCATCGGACGTAGGCGGATACCCAACGTACAGGGCCTACAACATCATTGCCGATGAAGATGGCGATGGTATGGGAGATTATTGGGAGGTAGCAAACAACCTTGCCACAAACGACCCTGAGGACAGAAATCAAATGACAGCCGAGGGCTATACGGTTTTAGAAGTGTATCTGAATAGTCTGGCAGGTGAGTATATGGAAGGATTTGAATATCCTGACCCTGAGTACACAGACAAGCCCCCGGTGCTGGCCATTGATGGTTTGGCTGGAACCATTGAAGTAGCCTTGTCAGGCAACCTCTTACAATTTTCGTCGAAGGAAAAGTCTATTAAAAAAGCGGAAGTGTACAACCTCAGTGGACAGCGACTTATTCATCAATCTATGAAAGGGTTTCATAGTCTGAACCTTTCCGGATTATCCACGGGGATTTACATTTTGGTCCTGTCGACTGATTCAGGGGTGAGTAGGTATAAGTTTAGGTATTGACCTATTGGTCACAATGTATTAGACCCAAAAATTACCGTCGTTGCGAACGAACCTGATTGACGATAAGTCATTCAGGTGAAATGCGGCAATCTCGTTCCCTATAAAGCGCACGAGATTGCCCGCCTGAATGGAACGGGCAGGCTTCAGTCGTCCCGATAGCTATCGGGACTCCTTCACAATGACGGTAATGATGATATTTCCCCACCCTTAGCGTCCCCTCCTCACTACTTCTAGTATTCCCTTTTACTAGTTCTAGCATCACACCCTACTACTCCTGGTGAAATTTTTCACTTAGCGGAACCATCGCTTGAAACTCTGTTTAGAACGATTCTAAATTAGCAGCATAATTTAGAGTCACACAACATAGTTATGAAATACACTTACAAAATATTTGCACTGTTGGTACTGGCCGGACTGGTCAGCTGCCAAACAAAACAACAAAAAACAGAGGCTGTAGCCGCAGCCAACGCATCAGGAGAGAAAATCGGCGTCCTTTTGGTCAACCATGGTTCCCACTCCGAGGGATGGAGACAAATGCTCAAAGACATTGAGCTGGATGTAAAAGGGGACATCATGAAGAGCGGCGACATCAACGATGTGAGAACGGCCTACATGGAATACACAGAGCCGTCGATCGCTACTCAAATGAAGCAGTTTGACAAGGAAGGATATGACAGAGTGGTCGTCGTGCCCATCTTCCTCACCATCTCTTCGCATACCAGCAACGATATTCCTAACATCGTTGGGTTAGCAAATGACCCTAAGGTCAAAGAATCGTTGGCTGAGGAAGGCATTGAAACCTACTCCCCTATAGCGAGAGTGACCATCACTCCGCTACTGGACTACCCTACGGTACTGAAAAAGAACATCACACGCAGAGCACAGGCTCTTTCCAATGGAAGTGGGGACGAAGGTGTTGCATTGATCGCATACGGAGATGCGGACTTCAACCAGCAGTGGGAAGAAATGGTAGAGGACATCGGACGCTATCTGAAGGCACAAACCGGAATCGGTTCCATCTCCTACGGTTGGTGCGGACACCTGGTACGGTACTCTTCTGAGCCTACGAAAAAAGCCATCGAACAAATCCTTGCCTTGGAGGAAAGAGCCATTGTGATCCCTGTATTGGTGGCTAACGATGAGCACTTCCAGGGAGAAATCATCCAAAACGGAGTGGACATGATCGAAGACCAAAGCAAGGTGGTCTACAAGCAGGACGCGATCCTTCCTGATGCCAACATCAACAACTGGGTCATCAAGATTGTGGAAGAGACGGTCACTGATTTGAAAGGCACGAAGACAGTGGCGAGTAAGTAAAAATTTAAAGGCTGGCTTAATTCCAATTTGAACCGTCATCGCGAGCAGAGCGAAGCGATCTCGGTCTCTACAGACGAGACCGAGATTGCTTCAGTCGTGCCTCCTTCGCAATGACGAAATTATTGAAGACTGTCATTTCCAAATACATCATCCAATGAAACGCCCTCTGAAAATCGATTACCAAAAGTCAGCCATCACGGTGGTGATTCTGGGCCTGTTTACCTTTTTTGGTATACATGGGCCATTGGAGGTGGGCAATCGTTTGCTGGAGGTTAACACATTGGAAAATGAGTTCTTCGCTCCTCAGTTGGTCACCAATGTAAAACGGCAGAGGGTCAAAGAAGCCGGCATCATCAGCCAGGAGGAATCCTATGTATTGGGTGAGTTTGGCATGGTTAAACCCCAGGCGATTAGTACAGTACAAGCCGCCGGCATGATCTCTTTCAAAGAAGACATGGGCGCATCGTTGCACAACGGAGAATGGGCACAAGACATGAAGCAAAGGCTCAAAGATCGGTATGGGGATGACCGCCAAATAGAAATCAAAATGCAGGAAGAACTCTGCTACGCAGAGCTGTACGACAGGGGCCGATTGACTTCCCTGTATTTTGAAAATATGGTGCACAACACCGTGCAGGGCTACTCCGGCCCCATATACATGGGGATAGAAACCAACCTTGCTGGAGAACTCAAAGAACTTACCTATCTCACCTCCAAGGAAACCGAAAGCTACTTGCGCAAAGTGCTCAGAAGCACCTATCTCGATCAGTACAACAACCTCACCCTCAACGCCGACCCACACCAGATAGATGCGATTTCCGGAGCTACCATTACCACCAGGGCCATGGCTGATGGAGTCACACAGGCTTTCGAGGTGACGGCTCCTCATATTCTGGCCACTTATTATGATTTCGACCTGGAGCAATTCCATGTACATGCGGAATTGACCTACTGGTGGATACTGCACATCGTGGTGATCTCTTCGGTTTTCCTCTATGCGATGCTTCCACAAATCAAAAAGACGAAAAAATCAAGGCTGATCGTGTCTATCCTTACCCTGCTGTACGTGGGATTCGGCCTCAACAGTTCCTTTACCTATATCACGTTTTTGATGCCTTTCATGGGCACGGAGATGTCGCTGTTCCTGGCATTGTATGCATTGTTTACGCTGCTGGCGGCTGTCTGGGGCAAGAACGCCTACTGCTCTTATGTATGTCCTTTTGGAGCAGCTCAGATGATTTCGCTGAAGTATTCTCCTTTCAAATCCAAAAAACTGTTCATCACCAACAAACAAGCTGAGTACATCCGATATGCCCTTACCCTAATCCTGTTAGGAGGATTCATTTATGGCTTCAAAACCTTCGGAAACTATGAATTGTTTCCTGACCTGTTCAGCACCGAGGTTTCGTCCTACTGGTTCTATATCGCAGGAGCCTTTGTAGTGGTCTCCATGCGTTACCCCATGCTCTGGTGCCGGGTGGCCTGCCCTACAGGCTGTGTCCTTGACGGGATCAAAGACTTATCCAACGCCCGGTCTTTTTCGCTCAACAAAACCAAAACGGCCATCGCATGAAAAAGAAATCGGCAATAGGGATCATCACGCTTTGGCTTGTAGCCAATACTACAATCTTGCTGGCGCAAAACGTCACAAGGCTCACCGTGCTGGACACCAACGACAAATCGCCCATGATCGGGGCCCATGTTTGCCTATTAGATGGTGAAGGAAACAAAAGCTACTACGTCACAGACATTGATGGAAATGTAACCATTCCATTTACAGAAAATCAGGATTGTTCTATCTCCTATGCGGGCTATAAAACACTGGAATTCAAGCCCAATTCAGGAAATCAGACCATCAAACTAGCACCGGATCTATTGATGCTGGATCAGGTAATCATGACGGCCAGTGTAGAAACGGTAAAAATGGATCAGTCGATCTACAACATCGAAGTGATCAACGCCAAAACACTCGAGAGCCAGGGTGCTCAAAACGCCCGGGATGCCCTTCGATTCCAGCCCAACATCAACTTGAGAGAGGATGGTGTGTTAGGCTCCCAAATCATCATGCAGGGCCTATCCGGTCAGCATGTAAAAGTCCTGATCGATGGTGTGCCCATCATTGGACGGCAGAATGGTAACATTGACCTTTCGCAAATCGACATGACCCAGGTGGATCACATTGAAATCATCGAAGGGCCCATGTCGGTGGTGTACGGTTCGAATGCCCTGGCCGGCACGATCAACATCATCACCAAAGACCACAAATACTACGATCTCAATGCCAGTGCCGGCACCTATGTCGAATCCATTGGTCAATTTAATGGCAACGGCTCGGTAAGCGGGTCAATCGGAAACCACAGGTATTCTTTCGGGGGAGGATATCGGCTGTTTGACGGCCATGATTTGGATAAAAGCGACCGGTCAATGAACTGGAACCCAAAGGAGCAATTCAACATTGACACGTATTACGGATACAAAACGGACACCTGGGACAGCAAAATTGGTGTACGCCATAATCATGAACTGCTCACAATCCGAACAGACACTGTTTCATGGGCACGGGCCTTCAATAACGAATATATCACGGACCGTACCACCTTTTATGCCCAGGCTAAAAAGTCATTTAGCGAAAGCTACACCCTATCGGGAATGCTGTCCTACAGTGTGTATGACCGATCGTCGCTTTCCCGCTATGTCAATCTTAGTACCGGCAGCCAAACCCCCGTGGATGGATCCGATAGCCGGGATTTATTCACCGGATGGAACAACCGGCTTTCTATGGCGAAGAGTTTTGAAAACAAGACTGTCTGGCAGCTGGGATATGAGCTAACCCAGGAAGATGGCAAAGGTGAAAAAATCACCGACAATGAAGGCTTGATGGAAAACTCCCTATGGTCTGATGTCCAGATATTCCTGGGCAAAAACTGGATCATTCAACCGGGCTTTCGATACGTGCACCACAATATCTTCAATGCTCCCTTGATCTACTCATCGCACCTCAAGTGGACCGATCGAAGCTGGCAGGGACGGTTGTCCTTTGCACGAGGATTCCGGGCACCCAGCATGAAGGAATTGTACATGGATTTTGTGGACTCCAATCATCAGATTTTCGGTAATGAAGACCTGGTACCCGAGACATCCTACAATCTGACCGCCGTATTGAGCAAATCGATAGAATGGAGCCAGGCGGGCGTAATCAAGACAGAGGTGACGGGGTTCTACAATCACCTGGATGACGTGATCGAGCTGGTGCAGGGTACTGATGGCCAATCCTACTACTACCAAAACGTAGCCCAAAAGAAAACCCACGGAGGGACACTGTCTGTGCTGTACAACTGGAAAAACCGTCTGAAATACAGTGCGGGATTTACTTTAACAGGCAATGGGTTTGACCCGGTAGAGACCAACCATTTTGACTATCGATACGCCAAGGATTTGGTGGCCAACGTCACCTACTATTCACCGAAAATTGATTTCTCGGCACAATTTGACTACAAGTACACCGGCAAGAGGGTGCAGCTATTCGCTTCTGATGCCGATGACGAATGGGAAGAAGGCACCGTGGGGGCTTACAGCATGCTGAACTACTCGATGACCAAAAACTTTAAAAACAAGCGATACTCGCTGACAGGCGGGGTGAAAAATATCCTGGACGTGACCAACGTGTCCAATACCACACGGGGCGGTGCACACTCCGGTACCGGTGGGCTCATGATCGCCTGGGGCCGGACCTACTTTCTGTCCTTTAAGGTCAACCTAAAGAAATTATAATAATCTATGAATCATGTTTAACATCAATACAATGAAATATACATTACTGATCACACTACTCTCTATGGTAGTATTTATGGCGTGCGAAGAAGAAGAAACAGTAGCACCCCTGAGCACCGCAGAAAACGAATTGCAGGTGGCACTTTATGGCAATCCTGAGGTACTGATAGAAGGCTTCAACCACCAAACCCAGCAAGTGGAAATGGTCGCTTTGGACTACAACCGACAGGTATTTGTGGATCTGGATGCAGCGACTGACGATACCACCGCTGACACCCTTGGCCTTCACTACAATGACACAAACTTTACCCATTTTGATCTTTGGGAAGACGGTGCGGATGTGGCAGCAGGCACGAGTGGATGGGATCTCGTTTTTGCCCGGTACAATGGCCGTGTGGACGATGGATCCGGTACGGGCACTATGACCGAATATATCGTGACCGGTGCCTTGATCAACAAAGGAACCACCAAAGCGGTTAAAGTGACTTCTGAGTCAACCAACTTTGTATCGTATGATGCGCTGACCTATGACGATGCCATGGCGATGACGCTTTCTTCAGAAGTAGATGCCATCGGTCATGATTGGAAAGCACTTGATTTCAGCACGTTCCTTTTTGCGATCGTAGAAAACCAATACTATGTGATAGAAAGCACCGACGGTGTATTGTTCAAATTAGCTTTCACTGGTTTCTATGATGACGAGACAGGCACCAAAGGTTTCCCTAAATTCAAATTTGAGCGACTGATCGCTGAGTAAGAAACAACTAATAACTCTAAATTAGTCCCGCTCGTGTCGAGAGCGGGACTTTTTTTAGAATTGAGAACTGAACTGAGACCCACTCAAAAGTCCAATAAGACGTCACTCTGAGGAATCGAAGAGTCTCGTAATTGTTACGATGACCCATACAATCACGAGATTCTTCCCTTTCAGGTCAGAATGACGACTTTTGAGTGGGTCTCAATGACGTTCCTTTTATACAACACATTATTACAAACACCCCCATGAAAACATTCATCATCACCATTCTCACCACCTTTGCTTTTTTCCTTCATGCCCAGGAGCCACTGTCTCATCAGATTTTTAATAGTGATGGGGAAGAAACGACCTTTCAGCAAATGGCCCTGGATCTTGTCCAATATGATGTTGTGTTTTTTGGGGAGCATCATACGAACCCAATTGCCCACTGGTTACAACTGGAGCTAGCCGGGTCGCTCTACAGTCAGAGAAATGGAAACCTAATCCTGGGAGCCGAAATGTTTGAGCGGGATGCACAACTGGTGCTGGACGAATACCTGGCCGGATATATCAAAGAATCTCACCTGATCAGTGAAGGCAAGGCCTGGGACAACTATCAAACGGACTATGCACCGCTGGTCAACTTCGCCAAAGACAATAGCCTACCATTCTACGCCACCAACGTGCCTCGACGATATGCCAACCTCGTTTCGAAACAGGGTATCGACTCTTTAGAGAACCTTTCGAAAGAGGCAAAAAAAGAATTGCTTCCTCCGCTGCCCATAGAAGTGCCCATGGACCTGCCTTCCTATCAATCCATGAAGGCCATGATGGGCGGACATGGGATGCGTGGCAATGTAGACTGGTTCATCCAGGCGCAGGCCATCAAGGATGCCACCATGGGCTACAGCATCGTCGAGGCGATGAAAGAAAACAAAGGCGCACTGATGCTCCACTTCAATGGCAACTTCCACTCCAAAGACCATGAAGGTACGGCCTGGTACGTCAACCACTACAATAGCAAGCTAAAGGTAGCCGTGATCTCATTCGTCGAGCAGGAATTCACTTTCCAGCTAGAAGAAAATAATCTGGGCAACAACGAATACACGATCGTTTGTCCGTCGAATATGACGAAGACGAGTCGATGACAGTTTCTGGGAACCGTAAATACAACCGTCATTGCGAACGAACCTGATTGACGGTAGTCAGTCAGGTGAAGTGCGGCAATCTCGTGCACTTTATAGGGAACAAGATCACCTGCCTGACTGGCAGACAGGCTTCGTCGTACCTCCTCGTGATGACGTTAATATCGTTATTTTTATCAAATGGAACGAGGTGGCGCTGTTTATATCATGACGACCCGAAAAAACACTGCTATATATGTAGGCGTCACCTCAGATTTGTATTCAAGGGTAATTGATCATCGAAACAAAGTCTTTCCCAATAGTCATACGGCCAAATACAATATTCAGAAGTTGGTGTATTTCGAAACGTTTCATTCGATCGAAGAAGCAATTGCAAGGGAAAAGCAAATCAAAGCAGGCTCCAGAAAAAAGAAAAACGATCTGGTCAATAGCATGAACCCAGAATGGAATGATCTGTTCGACGAAATCAGCAAGTGGTAATCGCCCAATAGTACCCTCATTGCGAACGAACGGACCGACCATATGGAGGTCTGTGAAGTTTGGCAATCTCGGTTTCGGTTAAATGAGAGCGAGATTGCTTCAGTCGTACCTCCTTCGCAATGACGGATCAATTTTAGGTTCTCTTTACCACAAGCCTGATTGCCGGAAAGAAGGGTTTTGGGTAGATTTGATATCTTCAAAACTTGCTATGACTTAGAACCATACCAATGACAAAAAAGACCTACCAAGATTATTACCCTTCATAATTGCATCCGTTTTAGTGTCCATCCATATAATTCAAACTCTGCTTAAACCAGGATATACTAATGCTGATGGTCATCACGTTGTCTATGTCGTTTCTAATAGCATAAAGTATGGAGCATTCGGACTATCAATCGTTCTGACTTTAATCCTGGTAAATAAGTCGGTCTGGAAGCATGTTTTCGCAATTTTAGTTCTTTTCGCTTTTACGCCAGTTGTTAGTTTCTATGGCAAAACCTTCTCTGTTGGAATTGGATATTTTCAAATTGAATTCACTGCTTTATCCCTACTGATCTTGCATTTTATACTTAACCCAGAGCTCATTCGTACCTTCAAAGCATTCCTTAGACCTCAAGAATTAAGCGATGAAGCTAAAAATGAAAAGTTCGAAGTTGCAGTTATTTCTTTTCAAGGAAAATTTGAGAAAAAAACTTTGGCAGAATTAGAAAATATAGTCAGCGAAAACGTGCTGATTCCAGAAGCCATCGAGGCAGCAAAAAGATTGTTGGCCCTAAAAAAGCCCAAGAACTAATTCCCGGGCTTTTTGATCATTTCGTTACCTCAAAACCAAAACCGCCTTCACCGCCTCAGGAGCACCCAGGGCTTTTGACCTTTCGGTCGGTACGGCCGAACCAGCCCAAATAGTGAACTCCCCTTTTTCCAGTACGGCTTTGCCTTCGTCATTGATCAGCTCGAGCATGTCCGGCGTGATGGTGAACTTCACTTCTTTGGATTCATTGGCCGCAAGCGTGACTCGCTGAACTCCCTTCATGGAAAACAGCGGCGTTCGTGTGCTGGCTTTCATGTCTGTGATGTAGAGCTGCACGACTTCTTCAGTAGCCCTATCGCTTTTGTTGCTGATGGTGCAAGTAAACTCCGTCGATCCGGTTTTCTTAATTTTCGTTGCGCTCAGCTTAGGAGCAGAGTATTCTATCGTCGCATACGACAGTCCATATCCAAAGGGATACATCGGCTCTTCGGTCATGTATCGATAGGTACGGCCCACCATGCTGTAGTCCTCATAGGCAGGCAGTTGATCCAAAGATTTTGGAAAAGTGATCGGTAGCTTTCCGGAAGGAACCGCATTTCCAAACACAATATCCGCTACCGCATTGCCACCCTCTGCACCGGGATACCAAACCATCAGCACAGCATCTGCCAGCTCATGCACCTCAGACAAATTCATCGGGCAGCCTCCGGTCACAATCGCTACCACTGGACGGTCACCGGATTTTTTCACCAGTTTCTTAAAGTAGTCGATTTGGTTCTGTGGAATGTTGTAATCCAATCGATCACCGGAGTACGGCGAAGAAATGGACTCCCCTTCCTCTCCTTCGATGTGTCGGGTCAGTCCCATCACGCAGAAGGTCACATCCGCACCTGAAGCTCCACCGGTAGACCAGTCCATCGGGTTGACGTTTGGACGATCCAAAGTGGTTCCAGGGCTGTACTGTAACTGGCTACCCACCTCAATTCTTGACGACAGTCCTTCCAGAATGGTCACAATGTTAGGGTTCGTACCGAAGTAGTTTCCAAGCAGGGCATCAATAGAAGCAGCATTCGGCCCGGCCACAAAGTACCTTGATAGGTCATTTTTTACCGGAAGCACTCCGTCGTTCTTAAGGAGCACCACCGACTTGACTGCTGATTCGTAGGCCAGTTTTCTATGAGCCTCACCATTTACCACGTCTGTAGAAATGCTGTTGTAAGGATTAGCCTCAACAGGGTCGTACAGTCCGAGTTTGAATTTTGTTTCCAGGAGTTTCGCCAGTACCTCGTCCACTACAGATTCCTCCAACAGGCCCTGCTCAACGGCTGCCACGATGGCCTTGTAGGTACCCCCGCAGTTGAGGTTTACCCCGCTTTTCACAGCCATTGCAGCGGCCTCCGCCTGGTTGGCTGCTACGCCGTGACCGTTTTCTGAATAAAAGTCATGCAATGCCCCACAGTCGCTCACCACATGTCCGTCAAATCCCCAATCGTCGCGCAGCACTTCTTTCAAGAGATTGTTGTGGGCACAGCACGCATCACCGTTGGTACGGTTGTAAGCACACATCACAGATTCTACGCCTTCATCCACCAGTTTCTTAAAGGCCGGCAGATAGGTCTCGTACATATCCTTTTTGCTTGCTATGGCATCAAACGAATGCCGCAGTTTTTCCGGACCACTGTGCACCACAAAGTGCTTGGCACAAGCTGAAGTCTTCAAATATTTGGAGTCATCCCCCTGTAAACCCCTAACGAAAGCAGCACCCAGCAATCCCATCAAATAGGGGTCTTCTCCATAAGTCTCCTGACCTCTACCCCACCGTGGATCACGAAAGATATTGACATTGGGGGTCCAGAAAGTAAGGCCGTTGTATTGATTGTAATATCCTTTTTTGAAGGCCGCCATATGCATGGCACGAGCTTCGTCAGAGATGGCATTCGAAACCCGATAGATCAGGTCTTCGTCAAACGTAGCTCCAAGTCCGATTGCTTGAGGGAAAATCGTGGCATTACCGGAACGGCCCACCCCATGCAGGGCTTCGTTCCACCAATGGTAGGGAGGGATATTGAGTCGGTCGATGCCCGGTGCATCGTCCATCATCTGTAGGGCTTTTTCTTCCAAAGTGAGTTTGCTCACTAAATCCCTGGCCCTCACCTCAACCGGCTGGCTCGTATCCAGGTACAAGTCATTTTGCGCCTGAGCGGAAAGTAGAATAAAACTAAAAATAAGGGTTAAGAATCCTGGGTTGAGTAATTTCATGATTACAATTTGTTTAAAGAATCTGAAAGTCATGCAATCGGTTGCATGCTTTCATTAATATATTTGCAGCTTGAAAAATTCTGATCAGAAAGGATGAGTATAGTTTCATTACTTGATCAAAAGTTGAAGTTGCAAAGATTCTCATCAAAGCGAAAACCAGACATGATAAAAAAGCTATTATTCGTACACACTTTATTTCTTCTCTCTTTTACTAGCATTTGGGCCGAAGACGGACATGACTTGTGGCTAAGATACAACCTGATCGAGGACAGCACAGTACTCAACAGCTATCAAAACCAGATCACGGGATGGACGATTATTGGCTCTAGCCCCACGACTGAGCTCATTAGGGCTGAAATCGAAGTTGGGCTTAGCGGACTCCTGGGCAAAGACCTCTCGGGTACAAAAGAGTTCCCCAACATGCTCGTAATCGCTACAAAAGGTAACTCAAAGGTTATCGGGGAAGTCATCGCGGATGCCGATTATAAAGGCATTGGGCAGGAAGGATATATGATCAAAGTGGCCGGACAAAACACGTTCGTGACCGCCAACACAGACATTGGCTTACTATACGGCACTTTCCACCTGCTTAGGTTAATGCAGAACCAGGAAGATATTTCCAATCTGGATATTAAGGAATCTCCAAAGATTGATGTGAGAATCCTGAACCACTGGGACAACCTGGATCGCTCGTCTGAGCGTGGCTATGCGGGATTCGCCATTTGGGACTGGCACCGCTTACCCACTCTTATCAAAAAAGAATACCATGAGTATGCCCGGGCATGTGCTTCTATCGGTATCAACGGCATGGTTCCTCTCAATGTCAACTCCAACGCATTGGTATTGACGCCCAGTTACCTGGAAAAGGTCAAGGCTTTGGCGGATGTGTTCCGTCCCTACGGAATTAAAATGTACCTCACCGCCCGATTCAGCGCTCCTATGGAGATTGGAGGATTGGAAACAGCCGATCCTCTGGACGAGGATGTAATCAAATGGTGGAACGACAAAACCCAGGAAATCTATGAATACGTACCGGATTTTGGTGGCTTTCTCGTCAAGGCCAACTCCGAAGGCCAGCCCGGCCCTCACGAGTATGGACGAAATCATGCAGAGGGCGCTAATATGCTCGCCGATGCTTTGAAGCCCTTTGGTGGGATCGTAATGTGGCGGGCATTTGTGTACAGCGAAGAAGACCCTGATGATCGGCACAAGCAGGCCTACACCCAATTCGTGCCCATGGACGGGACGTTCCGGGATAACGTAATCATACAGGTGAAAAACGGTGCCATAGACTTTCAGCCCAGAGAACCTTTCCACCCTATGTTTGGTGCCATGCCCAAAACCAACCTCATGATGGAGTTTCAAATTACCCTGGAATATCTGGGACAAGCGACTCAACTAGTTTATATGGGCCCTTACTATGAAGAGGTTCTAAAAACCGACACTTACGCCCAGGGCGAAGGTTCAACTGTAGAAAAAGTAATTGACGGTTCGCTGCACAACTATCCAGTGACTGCCATGGCTGGAGTAGCCAATACGGGAACAGACCGAAACTGGACCGGGCATTTATTTGGGCAGTCAAACTGGTATGTTTTCGGGCGGATGGCCTGGAATCCTTCGCTGACAGCCGATCAAATAGCAGACGAGTGGATTAGCATGACCTTTGGCAATAGCCCCGAAATACAAAAACCCATAAAAGACATCATGATGGCTTCTCGCGAGGCTGCCGTGAATTACATGACTCCTCTCGGCCTTGGGCACCTGATGGCTACAGGGCACCACTATGGACCTGGCCCATGGGTGGATGACCTTCCTCGTCCTGAGTGGAATCCTTACTATTACCATAAGTCAGACGAAGAGGGAATTGGTTTCGATAGGACTAAGACAGGCAGCAACGCTGTAGCGCAATATTCAAAGGAAATTGCCAAGCTCTATGGGAACAAAAAGAAGGTGGATGAAAAAATGATTTTGTGGTTCCATCACGTTTCCTGGGATTATAAAATGAAATCCGGGAAAACACTATGGAATGAGCTTTGCAGCAAATACCAGGAGGGTGTGGATTCTGTCAGGGCTTTCAGAGCTACATGGAATTCCCTAAAGGGAAAAATCGATAATGAGCGCTGGGAGCATGTGAGTATGCTGCTGGAAATTCACGAAAAGGAAGCCATTTGGTGGAAGGACTCAAGCCTCCTCTATTTCCAGACTTTTTCTAAAAAAGATTTCCCAGAAAACATTGAAAAACCGGAGGGGACGCTAGAATTTTACAAATCGTTAAAGTTCCCGTATGCGCCGGGGATCAAACCACGTTGGTAAACACAAAATAAGGTAGGAAATGATATTAATGGAGCAAACCATGCGCTGGTATGGGCCGAATGACCCTGTCAGCCTTCAGGATATTTTACAGTCAGGATGTACCGGGGTAGTGACAGCCTTGCACCACGTCCCCGTGGGAGATGTCTGGACTGTAGAGGAAATCAACAAAAGAAAAAGTGAAGTAGAAGCTGCCGGACTGACCTGGACGGTGATCGAAAGCCTGCCTGTGAGCGAAGACATCAAAAAACAGACAGGCAACTACCTTCAGCACATCGAAAACTACAAGGTCAGCCTTCGCAATGTCGCCGAGTGCGGTCTCAAAGTGGTAACCTACAACTTCATGCCCATTCTGGATTGGATGCGCACCAACCCCAGACATGTACGATTTGATGGCAGCCAAACCTTGAGGTTCGAAAAGGCTGAGTTTTGCGCATTTGATGTGTTGCTTCTCAAGCGACCTGGTGCAGAAAAAGAATACACTGCCGGGGAATTGGAAAAAGCCAAAGCACGCTTGGCTGAAATGTCTGAGGAAGAAAAAACTACTTTGTTTAGCAATACGCTTCTCGGCTTGCCGGGCAGTGAAGAGTCCTTTACCCCTGAAGGAATACTTACCGCCTTGAAGGAATACGAAAGCATTGATGCTCAAAAACTGAAAGAGCACTTGTTCTTCTTTTTGAAAGAGATAGTACCTGTCGCAGAGGATGCGGGACTCAAATTGGCCATCCACCCGGATGATCCTCCGTATCCGATCTTGGGATTGCCAAGGATCGTCAGCACAGAGCAAGACGCTATGGATATCATCAATTGTGCGCCTTCACCTGCCAATGGTCTGTGCTTCTGCACCGGTTCGTATGGCGTACGACCAGACAATGATCTGGTAGGAATGGTAGGCCGTCTCGGGGATTCTATCCACTTCCTGCATCTGAGAAACACACAGCGCGACGCAGAAGGCAACTTCGAAGAAGCCGAGCACCTCAACGGCGATACCGACATGGTCGGTGTGGTACGAGAAGTCCTAAACGTAATGCAGAAAAGAGGCGTCTCGATCCCCATGCGACCTGATCACGGTTTTCAGATGATGGACGATCTGAAGAAGAAAACATATCCGGGCTATACAGCCCTGGGACGCATGAAAGGTTTGGCTGAATTGAGAGGATTGGAGATGGGGTTGGCTTCTGTCATGAAGTAACCCCTTGACAAAGATCATGTTGTCATTTCGGTGAAAAAAACGTAAATCGCAAGTTACAATTATCGGATGATCGATGACAAGAAGCGAAATATGAGCCATAACCCATCGTTTCCTTTTGTGATGCCCAACAACCACTACCCATTTTTGTACTTAAATAACTCTTTATGATCAGAGCGATACTCCTCGTTTGTCTTACCACCATTGGATTCAACAGCCTCGCACAGCACTCCATTGCCAGGACATGGAACGAAGTGCTATTGGATGCCATTCGAAATGACCAGGCCCGACCTACGGTTCATGCACGAAACCTGTTCCACACCTCTGTCGCCATGTACGAAGCCTGGGCAGCTTTCGACGGTACCGCAGAACACTATTTCCTTGGGAAGACAGTTGATGGCTTTCATACTCCATTTGAGGGATTTAACTCACCAGAAGAAATGGAGGCAGCCAGACGAGAGGCGATCAGCTATGCCGCCTTTCGTTTACTTTCCTACCGATTCGCCAATTCTGTTGGGCAACCCAATACGCAAATTGCCTTCAACCAAATGATGGAAACACTCGGGTATGACCGGTTTGTTACCGACACTGATTATACTCAAGGAAACCCAGCCGCATTAGGCAATTATATCGCTCAAACAATCATTGAATATGGAAAACTGGATCACTCTAACGAACAGGAGGATTACGCCAATCAGTTCTATGAGCCCGTCAATGACCCTCTCAACCCAAATGGCGACACAATAGAACTTATCGACCCAAACCGCTGGCAACCTTTAGATTTTACTGATACGACATTTGTAGATCAAAGTGGAAACCCGGTAGGCGATGGTGTGCCGGAATTCCTAAGTCCGGAATGGGGTTCTGTATATGGGTTTGCCCTAAAAAATAGCGATCGCACCATAAACACGCGCGAAGACCATGAGTATCATGTGTACCACGACCCGGATCATCCCCCCTATCTCAATCAGTCAGATTTGACTGAAACCAGCCAACAGTATATGTGGGGATTCGCGCTGGTATCCGTATGGTCAGGCCACCTGGATCCAAGCGACGAGGTACTCATTGACATTTCTCCCAATAGCATTGGCAACAACCCTGCATTGCCGGAGTCCATCTCAGACTATCCCGATTTCTACGACCTGATCGATGGCGGTGATCAAAGCCGAGGTTACGACCTTAACCCTATCACCAACGAGCCTTACGAAGAGCAACTCGTACCCCGAGGTGATTATGGACGTGTGTTAGCCGAGTTTTGGGCCGACGGGCCTGATTCAGAAACGCCTCCCGGACACTGGTTCACCATTCTAAACTATGTAAATGACCATCCAATGCTGGAGAAAAGGTTCAAAGGTGAAGGTGAGCTTCTAGACGACCTGGAGTGGGATATTAAGGCCTACTTTACACTTGGAGGAGCAATGCACGATGCAGCCGTTTCGGCCTGGGGTGTCAAGGGTTGGTACGATTACATTCGCCCGATCTCAGCGATCAGATATATGGCGAGCAAAGGACAAAGCTCTAATCCTGATTTGCCGAATTACCATATAGAGGGTATCCCGCTGGTAGATGGCTATATCGAATTGATTCAGGCCAATGACCCCCTCGCCGGTGACAATGGCGAGCATATCGGTAAAATAAAACTGTACGCCTGGCGTGGACACGACTACATAGCGGATATTGATCTGGATCAGGCCGGGGTGGATTGGATACTGGCCAGTGAATGGTGGCCCTACCAGAGGATTTCATTTGTTACACCTCCTTTTGCGGGATATGTGTCGGGGCATTCGACATTTTCAAGAGCAGCTGCAGAAGTGCTGACAGAGCTTACGGGTGATCCTTTCTTTCCGGGGGGTATGGGAGAATTCCATGCCGCAAAAGACGAGTTTCTGGTTTTCGAGCAGGGTCCAAGCGTTGATCTTACCCTTCAGTGGGCTACCTACCGTGATGCCTCTGATCAAACCAGTCTGTCGCGAATATGGGGAGGAATTCACCCTCCGGCAGATGACATTCCCGGAAGGAAAATGGGTATTGATATTGGTTTGGATGCATTTACCCTGGCAGAAAATTACTTTACCGGAACGGTATTATCAACGGATATGAAGCTGGCCACTGGATTGGGAATTTATCCAAATCCCATTGGATCTGACAGGATTCTGCACATCAGCGGGGTGCAACCAAGAGATCAGATCACCTTGCTCAATATCCAGGGGCAAGAGATCAGAAGGTTTAGCCTGACCCACGATCGTAGCAGCCAGGTGATGACCCTGGATCTAAATGAGCTCACTCCGGGAGTATATATCGTAAAGGTCAACGAATCAAGTCAGAAAATCGTCCTGAGATAACCGGACTGTATAGTTTTAACATAGCCTCTATTTGTCTATATTATTTTGATATAAAATGAGGATACCAGAGGGATGTTCTTATTTTTACCAAATAAAATTTTGCATTCGGTCAAATGACAAAACTTAAAATAGACGAAACAGACAAAAAAATCCTTAAGATCCTACAGTCCAACGGTAAGATCACCAACGCCAGGCTATCGGAAGAAATAGGTCTTTCTCCTGCCCCCACTTTGGAGCGGGTAAAAAAGCTGGAGCAATCCGGCCTGATAAAAAGCTACCACGCAGTAGTGGATACCGATATTATCGGTCTGGGCGTGCAGACCTTCGTACAGGTGACCCTGAAAGGACACAACAAACCCAACATCGAAAAATTCCTCAAGGAGATAAACAAGATCGACGAGGTGATAGAGTGCCATCACATTACCGGATCGGGTGACTTCATCCTCAAGATCGTCGCAAAGGACATCGCGTCGTACCAGCAGCTCATGCTGGAAAAAGTGAGCGATATCGAGGTGGTGGACAGCCTTCAATCGATGGTGATACTCTCCACATACAAAAACAGTAAAGTAATCCCCTTTCCTAACTAATGGCTACTAAAGAACAAGAAACCCCCATCCTCACAGGTGCCCAGCTCGATCAGCGCATCCTGCGAATGGCCTACGAGATCTACGAGCACAACGTCACACTGAAGGACATCATCCTGGCGGGGATCTCTGACAATGGCTACCTCCTGGCCCAGATGATCAATGAACATTTGGAGCAGATCAGCCCGATCAAAACCACGGTGGTGAAGGTGGACATTAATAAAAAGGAACCACTAAAAGATGAGATCAAAATCCCACTCGAACCCAAAGAGCTGAAAAACCAGTCGATCGTGATCATCGACGATGTACTTAACTCCGGTCGTACCGTAGCTTTTGTATTAAAGTCTTTCTTGTATGTGCGGGTCAACAAAATCGAGGTGGCCATTATGGTCAACCGTACCCACAAGGCTTTCCCTATCTATCCAAAATACGTGGGCTACAAGCTCGCCACCACCATCAACGAGCACATAGAGGTGAAGCTCAAAGGAAAGGATAAGGGGGTTTATTTGTATTAATTCTCTATCGGTTTCGGGCCAGTTTCTGATCTGGATCCATGGCAGTGTTGAAAATGTCCGTTACATAAACAGCATCTTCTTCTACACGATAGATGATTTTAAAATTTCGCTCCAGAATAAATCTATGGTTCCTTCCTAATATGCACAGGTCTTCATCAATTCGTCCTCGGTTTGGAAAGGTTTCCAAACTCAGGACTCTCTCAATGATTTGATTTACAATCTAGTGAGCTTTTCTGGAATAGCTGCTTCTGAATAGTACAAAAAAAATTCCTTAGACGAAGCTCTGCATGAGCCGTGACTACCACTTTCATCTACCAGTTTTTCACTTTCTCTTGCAGGACCTTCAAACTTTTTACCCTTCCACTTTTGATATCTTCTTCTGCTACCTCAGCTCTTGCAATTAATTCATTTTTGGAAATTGGAGAGCTATCAGCCCGGTAACCTACTGTTGCGGATTGGACGGCCTTTATCAAACCATGTACTAGCTGCAACAAACGATCATCTGCTTGCTCGAGGTACTGGTCTATTTCCTTTCTAAGCTGTGAGGTATCCATATTCTAATGTTCACGGTATGTAAAGATTGCGATTAATGTAATCACATTTTCAATCAGAAATGATCAGTATATTTATGCACTAATGAGACTAATGACCCTATTTATATTTTGTTTATTATCGCTAAGAGGAGAAGCACAAGTTGTTCAAACTCCCCTTTTCATGTCCTAGACGATAATATGCAATGGCTCTCTAGCATTTGCGAATTGGATTCTGTTGAACAATGGAATCGGGTAAAGGACAGGCTTTTCTCAAATACCAATAGAGAAAAAAATGATTCTATTCTGTATGCTCCAGTCCTGGTTGTAGATGGAATACTTATTGACTGCACCAACACAAAAGTTACTTCTCAACTCAATCAATTGCTCTCACTTGAGGGAACAAGTTCATTCGAAGTAATTTGCAAAGAACTCGAATGGCCAGGATGTGCTCCTTTTCAAGGTTTGGTTCTAATAGTTCTTGAAAGGACTAAAAGATCCAAAGAAATCCGAAAGCTAATACAAAAAAGGAGCTGAAATTCAGCTCCTTTTTTTTGTTACTTGTTTTCCTTCATCTCCTCCGGATAGAGTGTCACCCGGATGTATTCCTCGGTATCGATGTACTTCTTGGCAACTTTTTGAATGTCCTTGGCTGTGAGGGCGTCGATCCGCTCAGTGGTCAGGGGAAACTCATCATAGTCTATGTCATTGACATGGAAAAACCTCAGGTAGTTGAGCCAGTAGCTGTTCTTCTTCAGGTTTACCTCCAGGTCACGTCGCTGGGTCTCTTTGATCTTGCCCAAGTCTTCTTCGGTCACACCATTCTCCTGGATGTCCCTGATCACTTTGATGGCTGCTACGGTAAGGCTATCCACATTCTCCGGTCCGCAAGGGAAGCCAATGCTCATAGTATATCGACCGGTCGGCTGAATGTCTGAGCTGAAGTTGGCACCTACTCCGTAGACACCCCCTTTTTCCTCCCGAAGGATTTCGATCAGCTTGATGTCCAGCACCTCAGACAAGCACGACAGGTAGTAGTTCTCCTTCCTGCTGTACTTAAACTCATCGGTGAAGTAGATATTGACCATGCTCTTAGGCTCGGTGCCCGCATAGATCTTTTCATCCAGCTTGCCTTCAGGGGTAGTGATCTTGTTGTCCTTCCACTTCATATCTGATCCGCTGGCAGAGATGGAACCAAGGTATTTTTCCAGCATTGGTACCAGCTCCTCCTTATTGATGCTACCGAAGAACCAAAAAGTAAAGTCCCCAGGACTCGAGTACTGTGATTTGAAAAAGTCAAGAGCCTTGTCCAAATCAGCACTTTTTACATTTTCCACGGTAGGAATACCACCACCTCTTAAGTGGTTTTGGCTTAAAATTCTCGCGCGCTTGTCCTGGTAGTAGTAGTTGGGGTTGGACATCAGGTTACCCAAAATGCCTTCGTTTCGCTTGATGAAGGACTGGTACGCATCTTCGTCCTTACGCACTGCAGTGAAATTGAGATACACCAGCTGCAAGAGCGTCTCGATATCCTTCGGAGAAGCACTACCGACCATACTCGCTTCCAGTTCATGGCAATAAGGGCTCAGGCTCACTGATTTTCCTGCCAGGGCCTTTTCCAAATCACTGCGGCTATATTCTCCTATACCGCTGGTGTTGACAATGTCCTCAGCAAAACTGGCCGACCAGTAGTCTTCGTCTGATACAACAGAAGTTCCTGTCGGACGATACGCAGAGAAGCGGATTTCGTCGTTTTTAAAATCGGTTTCCTTCAGGTAAATCTTAGCACCATTCGACAGGGTAAGAATGTCTACGTCCAGATTTTCTATTGTAGAAGTTTCTACCACCTTGCCGGGAGTAATTTCCTCTTTCACCAGATTGGTGTCGATGACTTTCTCCTCAAGCGGCTCCATCTGCTTATCTTCTGTCTCAGCCACCCAAGCCAGGATTTCTTCCTCAGTCGGTAGTGTAATTCCTTCTTTTTCAGGAGCGGTCATATAAACAATTCGGTTTTTCTCAGTGATCAGCTTGCTCACCAGCGCATTCACCTCCTCAAGCGTGATGCCCTCCACATATTTCTGAGCAAACTCATATTCGTACTCAATGCCTGGCACAGGCTCCTTTTCAAGAAAGTGACGGATCAGTTCGTTGGCATAGCCGGCCGATTCGGTCTTGTCGCGCTCCTTGTAAGACTTCTCGTAGCCTTCCATCATGCGGAGCTTGGCAGTGGTGAGTTCTGACGGATTAAAGCCATGCTGCTCTACTCGTCTCACTTCTTCGAGCGTCCTGACCACCCCGGTTTTCACATCATCAGGCTTTGGTACGGCAAAGCCGGCAAAGGCTGTTTTTTTTCTCGATACAGGGGAACCCAGGTAGGTAGTAGCGTAGAGGTATGGTGGATTGGCCTCTGTGAGCAAGTCCGACAGCCGCTGATTCATCATGCTCAGAAACAGATTATTGACAAACATCTTTCTAAACTGACCTACAGTTGTAAACTCCTGGGCATCGGTTTTGTACATGATGTTGAACCGAATATGCATCTCCTCTGGATCAGAGGTGATCGACACGAGCGGCTCTTCATTATCCGGCAGGTCAAATTCTTTTCTTTCTCTGGGCTTCTTAGGGTTTTCCAGTTTTGAGAAATGGTTTTTGATTCGCTCCTCCATCTTGTCTACATCGATATCTCCTACAGCAATCACCGCCATCAGATTTGGGCGATACCAGTCTGAGTAAAACCTCTTGATCGTTTCCAAATCGAAATTCTCTAGTGTCTCCTTGGTCCCGATAGGAAGTCTTTCGGCGTACTGCGATCCTTTGAATATGACCGGCAGGTATTTTTGGAGCATTCTCATCTGAGCACCCTGACCGAGTCGCCATTCTTCGATCACCACACCTCTTTCCTTTTCGAGCTCCTCAGGATCGAAGGACAATCCTCCACTCCAGTCTTCCAGGATGGTGAGGCCTTTTTCCAGGATTTCTTCATCATCAGAGGGGATCGGCAGGATATACACCGTTTCATCGAATGAGGTGTATGCGTTGAGGTGAGCCCCAAACTTCACTCCTACGCTTTGGAGGTAGCTTACGAGCTCGTTCTTCTCAAAATTTTTGGAGCCATTGAACGCCATATGCTCGGTAAAGTGCGCCAGACCCAGCTGATCATCGTCCTCTAGGATGGATCCGGCATTTACCGCCAGTCGCAACTCTACCCTATTTTCAGGCTTGCTGTTTTTCTTGATAAAATACTTGAGTCCATTATCCAGGGTGCCTGTTCTGACGCTTTCGTCAAATGGGATTTCTTCTTTGAGTTCTGACTGAGCAGATGCGGCCAATGCTACAAGCAAGGTCAGCATCCACATAAGGTTGGTTTGTAAATACTTCTTCATGAGTTTTTATTTCAAATCTAAATGGTTTTCATACTAAGGTTAACAACTTTTATACCAGCGGTCATTCATCGACAAGCACAAGGTTGAAGTTGGCATACGCCCGACTAATCTCCACCAGCGTGCATATGCCCGTTTCATCGTAGTGGTAAATATTTTTTCCGTCCTCAGAATCAAGGAGATACTTTCGTTCTCCGACTTTCTCAAATGGAACATATTTTCCAAAAACCTGTGAAAAGACGGTCTTCTGACCTTCTTTCGGCGGGCTAAAATAAATTTCAGGAATCGAATAGCGTATCTCCCGACGGGCTATCGTATAAATGTCGCTGGTATGCTCCACAGTATAGTGGGTATCAAATTTTTTCACTTCGGCCTGCTTCTGTACCCCTCCATTCAAAGTACTCAGGGAATTACCGGAAACGAGGACTCCTTTGTGGTACCGCTCCTCCAACTCATAGTCCACCCGTATGGTAAAAAGGATTTTAAGTTCCGTCCTGCTAGTCAGCTTATAATATATGCTGTCGCCCTCTTCCTTTTTCAAAGCCGTCATTTGTCCCACGTCCTTTTCGCCTTTGACTACTTTGTACTTAAGGTGTTGGGCTCCTGAGCTGGTCGCAGATATAAGAACAATCATTAAGAACAAGACGGGCTTAGGGTTGGTATGGGGCATGAAATTAGTTTGGGAAATTCTCTTCAACAGGCTTCGATTCTCAATCACGGCATGAATATAATCAAAAACGCCAAGCCCGGTTGATAGGTTTTGAATTTGCATGAATTTGATCGATTTGGACTGCCTCTTAGTATTCCCTGCAAAGGGCCTGATCAACTTTTGGCATAGTAATTGAAAAGAATGGGTCAGCAGGCTGAGAAACCAAAACCAAACCTTATGAAAACAAAGAATCAGATCCTCGCAACCTTCCTGCTCATCCTATCGCTGCACGCCTACGCCCAGGTCGGCAATGTCAGGAGCAACGTAAGTAATGACAAAAAAAGTAGCAGATCCTCCTCTTCTTCCTCATACAGCTCAGGTGAAGGCAGCGAATCAAGTGGGTTTTTCGAAGCTCTGATCGTCGACTTCTTCGCAGCGGCCATCGTGGAGAGCCAAATCGAAACGATGAGCAACAGAGAAATCTATCCGCAGCGGCTGTCCTTTGAGGTTCCTGTCAGTTACGGCACTGACTTCAGCTACGGCTCAGGACGATTTGAAACCGGAGCTCGATTCAACTGGGGCATTTTCGCCACGGATTTTAAATACTCCCACCTACATGATCCTTCCGGCAAACTCAACACTATTGAATGGATCGTACTGGACTTCAAAATCCCCATACAGAACTTTCAGCTCGACTATGGTATCGGCGTTACTTCGGTGATTGATGAAGATCAGGACTACTTTAAAAACACCTTTGGATTCGACCTAAGGCTACCCAAAAAAGGCATTTTTATTACCTCAGCGTATCAGTGGACTGAAAAGTCCTCAATGGGCACACGCTTTAAAAAGAACTTCAATTTTAGGGTGGATTATGAAATATACAACCGAGGAAAACTACATCTCAGTCCAGCGCTGGAGTACAGCTATCAAAACTATTTTGATGAAGACACCTTTCACTTTGTGAGCTTGGGTATGATCATGCGGATATTCTAATCTTCTCTGATCAAAGCAATTGGTCTATTTGGGTCTATCTTTGCGCAATGGATACTAAGGTGGCACTACGGGATTTGAGAAAGACGAGCATGGAAGACCTCAAAGGTTTCCTCAAGGAAATCGATGAAAAACCCTTTCGCGCCAAACAAATACATGAGTGGCTTTGGAAGAAATCGGCCAGAAGCATCGACGAAATGTCAAACCTATCCCTAAAGACCCGCGAGCTCCTTAAAGAATCCTTCTCCATCAATCCTATCACGGTGGATCACTTCCAGAAGAGTTCTGACGGAACGATCAAATCGGCCATCAAACTGCACGACCGACACATGGTCGAGAGCGTGCTCATCCCGGCTGATGACCGGATGACGGCTTGTGTGTCCTCCCAAGTGGGATGCTCACTCAGCTGCAAGTTTTGCGCCACAGGCTATATGGATCGTGAGCGAAACCTAGACGCAGGAGAGATCTATGATCAGGTGGTGACTGTGCACAACCAGGCCATGGATAACTACGATCAACCCCTCTCCAACATCGTGTACATGGGCATGGGTGAGCCCCTGCTCAACTATGCGAATGTCCTTGAGTCCATCGATAAAATCACTTCGCCTGAGGGCCTCAACATGTCCCCCAAGCGGATCACCGTCTCTACAGCCGGCATTGCCAAGATGATCAAAAAACTGGCTGATGACGGGGTAAAATTCAACCTGGCCCTATCACTGCATGCCGCCAATGACGAAAAGCGCAACCAGATCATGCCGATCAATGAGTCCAACACCTTGGATGCACTCAGGGATGCACTCAACTACTTTTATAAAAAAACCGGTAACAAGATCACCTTTGAGTACATCTTGTTTTATGACTTCAATGACTCATTGGAGGATGCGCGCGAACTTTATGAATTTTGGAAGCGGGTGCCCGCCCGCATCAATATCATCGAATACAACCCAATATCAGAGGCTAATTATAAGAACGCAGATGCCCGTACGCTGGATCGATTTACCGAATACCTCACCAAAAGAAAAGTAAATGTACATGTGCGAAGGAGTCGCGGCAAGGACATCGATGCAGCTTGTGGCCAGCTGGCCAACAAGAGTTAACTTAAGGACAGCCCTATTAATGCCAGTTTGTTTTCAAGGCCCTCAATGAGCTCCGGGTCTATCCTCCCCTTTAGCACGCAGGATTCATGGAACATCTGGTCAGTAATTTCCACGTTGAATTCATCGACCAGCCGCAATACCTGCTGGGTCTTGTCATAAGGGTAATGAAGTTCAAATTCTTTCTTGATTTCGACGCTAACTACAGTGGCCACTTTCAAAGCCTCCTCTGCAGCTGTGCGATAGGCGGTGATTAAGCCGCTCACGCCGAGCTTGGTTCCCCCAAAGTACCTCACCACGACAACAAGCACATCCGTCAGGCCGAATGATTTTATCTGGCCCAGTATCGGGTCACCGGCAGAATGGTTGGGCTCACCATCATCAGCAGCTCTTACCTCCTTGCCTTCCGGTCCAAGAATAAAGGCATAGCAATGATGTCGGGCATCATGGTATTCTTTTTTGAGTGAGTCAACGCGTTCTTTGCATTCCTCTCTACTGCTGACCGGGTAGGCATAGGCTAGGAACTTACTGCCTTTTTCCTTGTAAAAACCTTCGGAGGAAGCCTTAATGGTGAGATAGGATTCGGCCATTATTTGCTGTCGATATTTTTCAACCGCATTTTGGCCTCTGCGTTGATCTTTGGACTTTCGTCTAACTCAAGGGCCATGGTGAGAAATTTTTTCGCCAACTCATACTCTTTTTTCGCCTGAAGTATTCGTCCCAGGCCCAAATAAGACAAGGATCGATAATATTCGCCCCGGTCCTTTATTTCCTCTCCTTTTTCGATGGCCATCTCATAATACTTTTCTGCCCGGGAGTTGGAACTGAGTACCTTCTCAAAGTATATCGCCTGATAGGTGAGTCCACAGAGTTGATAGTACGGCACTTCATGATCCATCATATTTTGAATGAAAGGAAGGGCCTGCTCGTACTTTTCCTGCAACACCAGGCACTCGACCAGTTTCGCCTGGAAATAGCTGTTATTTGGATACAAGCCATGTAGGTGTTTCAAAATAGTCTCTGCAGAATCCGGCCGGTTTTCATATCTTAGATATATATAGGATAGGTACAAACCTGCCTCGATCTTTACGATCTTGCTATGGTACACAGCACTATCCAACTGAGTGAGCCCACGCTGCACATCGCCGGATTTGAAGAACCACATCAGCGGTTTGTATATCGGATGCCGCTCGGGGTACATCTCCCTAAAGTAGTTGTACAATCCTGCCAGGAAATAGAACTCAGGACTTTTGTCCGTCTCCTCCATGGTTTCTTTGATCAGCGCATAGGTTTTTTGGGCATGCCCCATCGCCTTTATATAGCTGCCTTCGGTCGCATAGTATTCAGCCTGCAAGCCATGCACAGTCATGTTAAAAAACTTAGCTTCCAAATCATCCGGCCGCTCAAGCAGGATCTTATCTGCTGCGGCCTGGGTATTGTTCAATTCCTTTTGATGCTCTGCAAAAAGGGGGCGAGTAGTACGCATGGGTTGATCCTTCCAGGCTATGTTCATAGCTCTCATCATCGGGGCTATAGGGTGGCCGGGCAGTCTGGCTTCTATGCTATCGATCACCTGAAGGGAGGAATCATGGTAGCCATTGTAGATCAGATCACCTCCACGATCGACCATAGCCAGCAACTCTTCATTATTGAATAAAGGCAGATCCTGTCCGATGGCGTTTTGAAAGGTCAGGCAGAGGGATAATAGTAGATAGCTAGTTCTCAAGAATAAATTCTTTGTACAAAAATAACCCAACAAATGATTTATTACTCATCAAAAATTTATGCATCTTTCTCTTACTAGAAATGTTTCACACAGATGCTCTTTGCCCGTAGCGACTACTTTGATGCCAACGAAATTCCGAACATGCATTCCTTCGGAAATTCATCAAATGAGCTTCATGTCCATTTCTCTATTCAACAGGATACGGCACTTAGCTTACCCAACGCTCCGTACTCCGGCATCATTGCAGACGATTCATCAAATTTTGACTCAATCAGCAATTTCATTGATCAAACTCTGGGCCAACTTAGGGAGATGGGGATCACCCGCTGCATTATCAACCAAGCTCCGGCATTTTTTTTCAGCCGCTCCGGCCAAATCCACAAGGTATTTCAGTCCAAAGGTTATCAGGCAACTGCTGAAATTAACCATCATATAGATTTGAATCAATGGCAAAATGATTTCTCGCAAATGCAGATGAGACGGGTTCAAAAAGGAATCAAGTCAAACCTTTCATTTAATCAGGAAACAGTCTCCTCGCTTACAGAAATCCATGAGTTCATCAGTCACTGCCGCGCACAACAGGACCTGAAAATCAATATCGACCTGGATCGGCTTAGGCATTTGTTTGCAACGCTTGATTGTTTTCGAATCCACACTGTGCGTGATGCCTCAGGCACATTGCTGGCCTGCCTGGTGTCCATCGTCGTGACCGATGAAATTATCTACAGCTATTTGCCAGCGTTCGACAGGGATTTCAGTGCACTCAGCCCATTGTCGTTTTTGTATTACCATTTATTACCCGAGCTGTATCTGCAAAAATTTAAAATTATGGATATGGGTATTTCTTCCATTAATGGAGAGCCACAAACAGGCCTTATCCGGTACAAAGAGGGAGTTGGAGGAAAGAAAACCTTGAGATATTCTTATGCAAAAGACTTATAAATTACCTTCTATTCACATTATTCATTATCACTGGATTAACTCAGTATTATTGTTTAGTTTAGTGACTAACAATTATTAGTTATACCCCAAATTTGAAGTTACTATTCACAATATTTTTTCTGCTAATTACGCTTTCACTTGCTGTAGCAGGTGAATCGGGCAATTCATCCAACGATCCTTTGGTCATTGAAAAATCCAGCAACGAGCGCGATGGTGCTTCCGGATCTGGTGTCAATTCCGAGTCTGTAGAATCTGAAGAACTAGCAGAGGAAGAATCCTTAATCCAGGAGTCTGATTCCAGCGAGTACTCTGTGAATAAGTTCAACTACCTTTTTTATCTGATATACAAAATCAAATACCTGGATGTGCAGCAGGAGCTAAACAATAGCAAGGCAGAGCCCGTGCAGGTTTTAGACTAACTATCTTTTCTTCTTAGTCCTTTTGAGCTCAGAAGGGCCTCCCTCAAACGTGATATAAAAGGAAATGGTATGAATGCTTAGCCTTTTTATTCCGACGCTAAAGTCATTCGGTTTGTCATCCAGCACATCGAGCAAGCCAAAGGAATAACGGATTTCCGGAGAAAACTTAAAGAACGGTTCGTATGAGTCAAATCCTGCCCCGATCTCCAGAGAAAGATTGAAGTTTTTCGTCAACAACTTTTCCTCCGTATCCTGTTCGTCCTTTGTTCCTGAGGCTTTCAGCGCAGGTGTAAGACCTACCAAACCGTACATTCGCCGATTTCTCCTTCGAATGGACTTATACTTCACCAAAATGGGGAGCTCAACATAGGTCGGGTCGATCAGCTCTTCAATCACCGTTTCCCCATCGGTCAGGCGGTAATTGAGTTGCAACTGATTAAAGCTAAAGGTGATTCCGGCCCTTACGTCCAGCACATCATAAATATGGTAATTGGCGATAAAGCCCAACCTAAATCCAAACGCAGGCTCCGGCACGATAGAATGAAGGGTGTCCAGGATTAGATCGTCCTGATCCGTAAGTAAATCCGAGTACTGAAGGTTGAAATTGGACCAATGCCCCCCGATCAAAAAACCATAGTGTATTTTCTGATTGTCAAAGTTGGGTAGATGGATGTCCTGGTTGATTTGCGCCCGGCCTTTGGGTAGCCCCAACAAAACCAGCAAGAGCAGTAACAGGACTACTTTTTCCCAACGTATATCGAGCTTATTCCGAAAGTAAGTGGAATGCATTGAGTCTCTTTAAATCCTACTTTTTTAAGTATTTCTGTAAATTTTTCACCGTAAGGAAACTCCGCTACAGACTCAGGCAAATAAGTATATGCTGCATTGTCCTTGGAGACGAACTTTCCGATCAGTGGCAATATTGCCTTAAAATAAAAGCCGTACAATTGTTTCATTGGAAATCGGGTCGGCTGTGAGAATTCCAATACCACGAGCTTTCCACCCTCCCTGATCACACGATGCATATCTGCCAGCCCCTTTTCCAGATTCTGAAAATTCCTTACTCCAAAGGCAACGACTGTCGCATCAAACTTATTGTCATCAAACAACAACTCCTCAGAATCTCCCATTCTTAGCTCGATCTTATCGGTAAGTCCCATCTTCTCCAGTTTCTTCTGGCCCATATCGAGCATCCCCTGAGATATATCCACCCCGATCACCTTGTCCGGATTGAGACTAAGGGCCTCAATCGCCAGATCACCCGTACCGGTGGCTACATCCAAAATAAGCTTTGGATCAATATCTCGCAACTGCCTGATGGCCTTTTTTCGCCATAGGATATCAATCCCAAGACTCAAAAAGTGATTGAGAAAATCGTATCGTTTGCTGATGCTGTTGAACATGGCCGCCACCTGTTCTTTCTTGCTACCGGCCTGATCTTTATATGGTACTACTGCCAAGGGATTCTGAATTTTTGCAATATTAACGACTATGGGGTGAATGAGTGGGTTTTGCCAAGATTTTTCCTATTACGTGTCCCCGTGCAAATATTTGTACATTTTTGCAGCAGCAAAATCGAGATCAAGTGACCATCAAGAGCGCAGAGTTTATCGTCAGCAACAGTGACTACAAAAAATGCCCTAAGAGCGAATTGCCAGAATACGCCTTCATAGGCAGATCTAACGTGGGTAAATCCTCCCTAATCAATATGCTCACAGGAAAAACACATCTGGCCAAGACCTCCGGAAAGCCGGGTAAAACACAGCTAATCAACCATTTTCTCATCAACAAATCCTGGTATCTGGTGGATCTTCCTGGCTACGGATGGGCACAAGTGAGTAAGGTCGACAAGGAGAAGTGGGACAAAATGAACCGTGAGTATCTGGCTTTGCGCGAAAATATGGCCTGCACCTTTGTGCTCATCGACTCTCGCATTCCCCCTCAGAAAATTGACATTGAGTTTATCAATTGGCTGGGCGAACATCGGGTACCTTTTTCCATCATATTCACCAAAGCAGACAAACCCAACCAGTCCAAGATACAGTCCAATATGGCGGCCTTTAGAAAAGAAATGAAAAAATGGTGGTCTGAGTTACCCCCTCATTTTGTCACCTCCTCCAGCAATAAAGTGGGGCGCGATGAGGTTTTGAAATACATCGATCAGATCAATAATAGTTTATAACATTACTTAATTTAGCGGCTAAAAAATCAGCATATGGATTTCAACGAAATAGCAACGGTATCTGGAAAAGGAGGATTGTTTAAGGTAGTAGCTCCCACACGAGGCGGAGTGATCCTTGAGGGCATGGATGAGCAAAAGAAGAAAATGGTGGTGGGCATGAATCAGAAGGTTTCTGTTTTAGGAGAAATCGCCATTTACACCACTGATGCCGAGGGTACACGCTCTCTGGAAGAGGTAATGAAAAAAATCCATGAGGAGTTTAACGGCGATACCGACCTCACAGGCAGCTCTGATCCAGAAGAGTTGAAATCCTTCATGAAATTCATCTTGCCGGAATACGACGATGAGCGTGTCTATGTATCTGACATTAAGAAACTCGTAAACTGGTACAACTTCCTGAGCAAATCCTATCCGGAAATCCTTGAAGGAAAAAAGGAAGAAAAACCTAAAAAGGAAAAGAGTACGAAAAAAGAGGACGCAAAAGGCGAGGAGTGAAATCTGACCTCTCAGACTGCACTGCCCTGATTGTACAACATTTTGGATTGGACACATCGGAGCTGCCTGAGTCCAGCCCGCCCGATGAGCTGGAGACTTCCCTTTCCCGGATCATCAGTTACCTTCTGGATCATGACCTAAACAGGCTCATGAATGCCTTTTACAGGATCGATCTAAACGAACGCACTTTTAAGAAAATATTGACGGAAGCGCCTCAGGATGAAATAAGTGTGCTGCTGGCTCGGGAGGTGATTGCCCGAGAAATGAAGAAAGTGGAGACCCGAAAGAAGTACAAAAAAGATTAACGCTCTATTTCATTATTCTTACTCAACACATAATTTTGCGGCCTAAATTTTAGGAGATGAAAGTATTCAAATTCGGGGGAGCCTCAGTAAAAAATGCCGCTGCCGTAAAAAACGTAGCGGAAGTGATTCGACAGTTTTGTGATGAAGAGTTGGTCATCATCGTTTCTGCGATGGACAAGACAACCAACCATCTCGAAGAGGTCGTGGAGCGTTTTTTCAACAACGGCGACTGGCAGGAAGAACTCGACTGGATTAAAAACTTTCACATTGAGGTATCAAAGGGCCTTTTCGGTGAGGAACACGAAATCTACGGGCGCATCGATTCCATTTTTGAAGGAATCACTGAATACCTGAACAATGCCAAGGGAAATCAGTATGCCGAAGTGTATAGCGAACTGGTCAGCCAGGGCGAATTGCTGTCTACCCGCATCATCCGAAACTACCTGAATGACAATGTAAAGAAAACCGTTTGGCTGGATGCCAGACGTGTGATCCGAACGGACTACCATTTCACCGACTCCAGAGTAGACTGGGAAATGACCAAGCAAAATATCAAGGCCAAAGTGCCCGGCTATACCAAAGACTCCCTGGTCATTTCACAAGGTTTCATTGGCTCCAACGGCGAAGGAAAAACCACTACACTAGGCCGTGAAGGTTCTGATTTTAGTGCAGCGATTTTCGCCACTGGATTAGAAGCCGAATCAGTGACCGTGTGGAAGGATGTACCCGGAGTGATGACCGCCGACCCACGAAAGATGCCTGAAGCAACGATCATCCCTGAACTCACCTATATGGATGCCGCTGAGATGACCTACTATGGGGCCTCCATCATCCACCCCAGGACTATCAAGCCCCTGGCTCAAAATAAAATCAAGCTGTACGTCAGACCTTTTACCTCACCCAACGAGGATGGAACCGTCATCGGCCGTGGACATGCAAAACAGCATCCTTCATCTTTCATCGTAAAGACGAAGCAGGTTTTTATTGAATTTAAAGTCACTGACTTCACTTTCATAGATGAAAGCAAGCTGAGTATCATTTTCAACGCACTTGATCAATTGAACATCAAAGTAAATCTGATGCAGACCTCTGCGGTAAGCTTTGCGATCTGTATAGACAAGAAGTTTGACAAGGTGGAAAAACTCGTTGAGCGACTCAAGGAAAGTTTTGAAATTTCTGTACGGGAAAACCTCGAGCTTCTTACTGTAATAGCGTACGACCAGGCGGCGTTGGATACCATTTACGAGCGATCAGAGGTCATCCTGGAGCAAAAAACCCAGAATGTATATCACCTGCTCTATGTGCCTGAGAAGAAACACATCGAACTCACCAAACAAAAGTCAAACAAAGCGGTCTAGCACTCGACGGATACCTGACAGGTAGCTCGTACCGAAAAGATTGAGGTGTACCAATAGCGGGTAGAGGTTGTATAGGTCTATCCTATCGTCAAATCCTGCCTCGATCGGAAAACACTCATGGTAGGTCTCGTAAAAAAGCCTATCAAACCCACCAAACATATGGGTAAACGCCAGCTCGGCCTCCCTATGACCGTAGTACACCGCCGGATCAAATATAAACGGCTCATCGTTTTGGCCCGCCATAATATTGCCTGACCAAAGGTCACCATGTAGCAGGGCTGGTTTTTCCTTCGGGAAGTAGCGCTCTAGCCTGGTGTACAGTTCATCAAATTCCTTAATCAAGGCAGAACCTAACAACTGCTGCCTCCGGGCCATCTTCACTTGAGGCACTATTCTCTGATTGACAAAGAAATCAACCCAATGAGTCTCTTTGCTATTAGATTGTGGCAACCTGCCGATGTGGTTGTCAAAGTCCAGACCATATTCAGAATGGGTGATTTTATGTAGTGTTGCCAGTTGGCTCCCAAAGCTTTCCCAATATGCTGAAGTCGCCGGGCCTTTCTCAATGTGTTGCATGCACAGATAGCCTATTCTCTCCACACGACCCATGCCTACCACGGTAGGGACACCGATCACTTTATAATCTGCCAGCAATTCTAGCCCTCTTTTTTCTTTCTCAAATAAATCTGTTGCGTTTTCATTCCATTTCAGGAAGTAACTTATCCCATCCACACCGAATATACCGGTATTATTGATACATCCTCCCCCTACAGCCCGAAGAGGCATATCCATCTGTACTCCTTCACCAAAAAGTTGCTCTATAGCCTGCTCAGGAAACCCCATCTTTTTCTATATGTAGGATCAGGTTGTCAATAGATCGATCCAACATTTCATAAACAAGCTCAAAACCATCATCCCCTCCATAGTATGGATCTGGTACATCCTGGTCTCCTCCGGCCAGATCGTCAAACTCCCGCATTAGGTACAGGTTATTCGCTTCCCCATCAATCAGTGACAGCATGTCCCGTCGGTTGTCTCGATCCATTGCAATTACATAGTCAAACCGTTCAAAGTCCTCCGCTTCAAATTGCCTTGCTTTATGGGCTATGGGAATGTTGTATTTTTCGGCTACCGCCACGGATCTCCGGTCAGGATCAGCCCCGATATGATAGGCTCCGGTACCTGCAGAATCGGCCTCCAGTTTATTTTTTTGAGATTTATGAGCAAAAATCGCCTCGGCTAACGGGGATCTGCATATATTGCCAAGGCAAACAAAAAGTACTTTTTTCATTGGTCTATTAATTGGCTAAATTCATCGAAATGAGTTACTTTGAGTCTAGATATTATATAATTTTATCTTAGAAAAATCAAAAACTAAGGGAATGTCTCGAAAAACCAAGTCGGAACTATCCTTCCTGTTCAAAATATCTCTCCTGTTCTTCATAATGTATGCTAGCAAACTAGCTAAAAGTGGCGAGATATTCAGCGAATCCAACACTGTTGTGGCGGAGCAAAGCATCAATTCTTTTGAAAATTCCACGCTAGAAATCGTGCGAAACTAAGCGCACAGGCCTTTTTTCAAAAAATTTTCTCATTTTTTATAAAAAAAGTTAGAGGTAGGGGTTACTTACCTGGGGCTAGAGGTATATACCAATACATAACACAAATTTTATTCATACACCTGTTTAACATTTTTATCAAAAATGAAAAACCCCGGCAGAAATGTCGGGGTTTTTGTTTTATGAATGTTTTGTATCGGGTTATCTCACCGTAAATCCTAAACCAAAGCTCAGCATGTTGTACTCCTGAAATGTGTAATCCGCATGCAGGGTGATAATAGCCAGCTTCAACCTCGCACCAGCCGTCACTCTATAGCTACCCCCTCCATCATAGGTGAAATCCACCGGGTCAGTAAATGTGTAGGGCTGACCGGCAATATCCTCCACTTGATAGACAGTATAATCACCCGTCACTTTCACACCACTAGAGACTGCCGTATATCCGACACCTATGTATGGGGTCAGTACCGCTATTTTCTTTGACACAACGGCCTGTACGGTCCAGTTGTCTGCCGTAAGCTGTGTCTCACCCTGAGCTTCAAACTCTCCAGGAAAAAATTCATTAATCTCTATGGTAGAAGAAAAGCGAGACCATCCTACGAACAATGACATATCAATCGGCACATGCTTAATACCGGGTATCCATTGCTTAAAATCGTGCATCAACCCAAAGCCTAAGATATCGAAGCTCACATCCTCTATGACTCCCTTGGGTAATCGACCGTATCGTACTTTGAGGTCAGTATTTTTGAAGAGACCCAATCCCAGCTGAATGGTAGGAGCTGGTGTACCCGCAAGCGGGAAATCAGAAACATCAAACCCAGGAGGGGCTTCAAAATCAATGTCTTGGGTATATCTATAAGTTGTTTCGTTCCCTGTACTTGGGTCAACAGCGGTAAATTCAAACCCGGCTTCAAAACCCATACGCTCCTCTGTACTACCTCCTACAAGGGTAGGTACATCTGCCGATCGAGTGTGACTCAGATTTCCCGATGGGTCAAGTAATCGAATCGCAGTGTACTCTGTCGGGTCAAATCGAAACATGTACTGTGACTCAGGCACATCGGCAATATTGACCGACAAAGTCAAATCAAAACCGAATGGCTTATGTGTTTCAGCTGTATTGTACCAGCCTCCGGCCATACCATTGGCAAAGGAAAGCATGCCTGGTTCCAAATACTTGTTAAAATATTGAGTCATATCTTCTTGCGGTGCTTTCAGAATCTCCGTAAAGTCGACATCCTGCGCCATAGACGGAGTACCCAACCACACCGAAATACCCAGTCCCAACACTAATACTTTCTTAACCATAGTTTTCATAGAGTTTGTTTTTTGGTTTTGACGATAAAAATAAGGCTAATTGTAAAAAATCCCACAATACGTACATTATTACTCGACTGATACCATCATAATCCATTTCTATGCCATCTATAGATCGATAAACAAAATCGATTTGTGTCAAACAAATATGAAATCAGAAGCCTTAGATTTGCCGCATATTTACAAATTTTAAAACTATAGATATATATGTCACTCGTTGGAAAAAAAGCTCCATTATTTAGTGCTCCTGCTGTTGTAAACGGTGAGGAAATCGTTGAATCATTTTCTTTAGATCAATTCATAGGTAAGAAAGAAGTAGTTTTCTTCTTTTACCCAAAAGATTTTACGTTCGTTTGTCCAACCGAAATTCTTGCTTTCCAGGAAAAACTAGCTGAATTTGAGAAAAGAGGAGTCGCTGTGGTAGGTGCGTCTACTGACACTGAAGAAACCCACCTCGCTTGGTTGATGACCCCAAAAAACCAGGGTGGAATCGAAGGAGTGACTTACCCGTTAGTAGCTGACACTAGCAAAACCATCGCCAGCAACTATGGAGTGCTTGGTGGAGACTGGGACTATGATGAGGAAGGAAACCTTACATTCGTAGGTAACCCTATCGCTTTCAGAGGTACTTTCCTGATCGACAAAGAAGGTGTGGTGAGACAAGAAACCATCAACGACCTTCCTCTTGGTAGAAACATCGATGAGATGATCCGATTGGTAGATGCCTTGCAATATGTCGAAAAGCATGGTGAGGTTTGCCCTGCCAACTGGGAAGAAGGCAAAGATGCAATGCAGGCTACAAGAGAAGGCGTAGCTGAGTATTTGTCTGCGCACTAAGAAATAACACATATTATAAAAACCTCTCAGGACACAGATCCTGAGAGGTTTTTCTATTTTTGGGCATGCATGGGATCGTGACCAAATCTATGGGCCTCTGGTACGAGGTGGAGAATGACCAGGGCAAACGGCACACTTGCCGCCTCAAGGGAAAATTTAAGCTCCAAAACAAGAAAATCACGAACCCCGTAGCGGTTGGTGATGAAGTAACCCTGATCGATGATCCCGGTGACCCCAGTACCAAAATCATCTCCGAAATCCTCCCTCGAAAAAACTACATGCTCCGCACCTCACCAAAGAAAAAGGGGCACAGCCATATGATCGCAGCGAACATCGACCAGGCAGTCCTGATGGCCACTGTAGCAAAACCCAGAACTTCCCTGGGGTTTATCGATCGATTCCTTGTTACGGCCGAGGCATTCCGAATTCCCGGGGTAATCATCTGCAATAAGATCGACCTTCTAGACGAAGAAGAACAAGCTGGCCTAAAGGAAAAAATGATCGAATACACTGACCTGGGCTATGGGGTCGAATACATCTCTGCCCTGGATGAAAATGATCTACCCAAAATCAAAAAAATACTTGAAGCCAAGACTTCCTTGCTCTCAGGTCATTCGGGAGTAGGGAAATCCACCTTGGTGAACCAGCTCGTGCCGCATGCCAACCAGAAAACGTCTGAGATTTCTGATTTTGTAAACAAAGGCACTCATTCTACCACTTTTGCACAGCGATTCAGGGTATTTAAGGACACCTATATAATAGATACCCCTGGGATCAAAGAATTGGGACTGGCTGAAATCGAATCAGATGAACTCAGCCACTATTTCCCGGAGCTTAGAAAGCTACTAGGCCAATGCAAGTTCAACAATTGCACTCATACCCATGAGCCCGGCTGTGCGATACAAGGAGCCTATGAGGCTGGAGAAATTTCCCAGACAAGATACGATAGTTATTTGAGCATGCTCATCGGCGATGACAACCGCCGCTAATAGGTGCGCCTCACAAAGGTGGAGCGAAACCAGGTAAAGTCCATACCAAGTTTATTGATCAGACCTAAGATTGAATATAGAGTTCCGGGAGTTTTAATCCTCTTAAGCATTTTTAGGAATTCGGATGCTTCAGCCTTATTTCCTGTAAGCATGGCATGGCGAAACTCATATTTCAATCTGTCAGCCAATGCCTCTTGTTCTTCCTCATTTTTGTTCAAAGTAAAAACCTTCTGACAAACCTTGATTGTAGAGCGCAGTTTGCGATCCCCCTTTTTATAGAGTGTATGGGAATGCGATCCCCTCACAAATCGAATTTTTGTCAATACTTCATCCTGGTAAGCGTACTTCCATTTTCGGGCAGACCGAACCCAAAAGTCAAAATCCTCATACGCCAGCTCTTCATCATACCCCCCCAACTCATCCAGCACTTCTTTTTTCATCAGCATGGTCGGGGCAGGAATGAAATAAGTAGAAACCACTTCTGAGTAGACTTCTCCCACGAACGGGGTCCTTTTTGGATTATCGAAATGCCGGTTTAAGAGCACTCCATTTTCCGAAATGAATTGAGCGTCAGAGTAAATAACCCCCACTTCATCCGGTTGATTTTCAAAAAATGCTACCTGCTTTTCGACTCGATCAGGTTCCAAAATATCATCACAAGAAAGATCTATGATATACTTCCCCTTGGCGAGTTTCAGGCCTTGATTAAACGCTCTGGTGTTACCCACATTTTGGTCAATATCCGTAAAATGGACTTCCGGATACTCTGTTAAATAGTCGCCTATTTCCCCTTTGCTACCATCGGTGCTACCATCATCGACGACTATAATCTCTATGCTGCCATAGCTTTGGCCAAAAGCCGAATCCAAAGTCTCTCGAACGAAACGTTTCTGATTGAAACACAGACAAATAATAGACACCAACGGCTCACTCATTCGCCAAAATTGAAGTATTCAAAATTAAGTATCAACTTTACACATATTTTCCTACTTTTGTCGCCCTGAATGTTAAGACTCAAAGACATATCAAAATTGCGAAGCGGGGTGTTGGCCCTGGGCATCGTGCTGGCCGTGGCAATCATCGGCCTGCCTATTGCTGCCCAATACAATACCCAATTGAGCCAGGTCGAAGTACAGGACGATGAGTCCGACTCAGAATCGTCCGAATTCATTGCTTCCTTTGAGGCGGTGGCCCCGGCTCCCATTTTCCAGGATGCTTCCACCATCTATTTCGTATTGGACGAAATCCGAATGGTTGAGGAACTGGACCTTACCTTTGATTTTGAATTCATTGAGGTCTTTTCAGAAAATCTCATACGGGTTCTATTCAATTTCATCATAGCCCCCAATGCCCCTTAATTGAGCGATTCATCAACCGCACTCACACTCAATTAAGAAATTTTCAAAACATTATTTAATTAACTAAAACAATGAAAAATAAAGGAGGAGTAGTCTTTCTGACTATTTTGATATCTGCACTATGTGTGTATTTCCTGTCTTTCACACTGCTGGAGATAAGGATCAACAAGGACGCAACGGATTATGCGACCCAGGACAACGTAACGGACTATGCCAAGAAGCAACAATACCTTGATTCTATTTGGCTAGAGCCCGTGTTTACCCTTCCGGGAACAGGGATTGAATATACCTACAAGGACATCAAAGAGACCGAGCTCAATCTTGGCCTTGACCTCAAAGGTGGTATGCACGTCACGCTGGAAGTATCTCCGGTAGAAATCGTGAAAGGGATTAGCGGCAACAGCACGGATCCTGCGTTTTTGCAGGCACTGGAGACCGCAAAGCAAAATGTAAAAGGCACCCAGCTGGATTTTGTGGCTGAGTTCTATTCTGCATATCAGGAAGCTGCACCGGGCCAAACGCTAGCGAATGTGTTCGCAACGGCAGCCAACAAAGATGTCATTAGCCTTAGTACCCCAGACGAAGAAATCCTTGACGTGATCAACGACGAGGTGGACAAATCTGTAAGCCGTGCTTTCGACATCCTGAGAAGAAGGATCGACCGATTCGGCACCTCTCAGCCCAACATCCAGAGGCTGCAAGGAACAGGCCGAATCCAAATCGAACTACCTGGCGTGGATAACCCAGAAAGAGTAAGAAAGCTCCTCCAGGGCGTGGCTAAGCTTGAGTTTTGGGAGGTACATGATCTAAACGACATCCAGACCACACTACTGGCCATCAACGATGCGTACGTGAAGGCCACCAAAACGACCACTGATGACATCACTGCAGTGCTGAGCACCGAGGAAGACGGAGAACAGGTCGAAGAAGATCTGGATGCATTATTGACTGATGAAGATGAAACTGCGGCTGATGATACTACTTTGGTAGAGGATGATCTGCTGGCCGAGCTGGAGTCAGACTCTACTGCCCTTGATTCTGCAGGACTAGCAGCAGATATCTCTCCACTATTCCTGCTCAGAAAGGCACAATACGGCCTTGTGTATGACCTAAAGGACACGGCCAAAATCAACAGGATGCTTGAGCTACCTGAGGTGAAACGATTGATCCCTTCTACCATCAAGTTCCTTTGGTCTGTGAAGCCTATGAGCAACAACAGTGACTTTAGCCAGGAGCAATTCATCGAGCTGCACGCCATCAAGGCTAATAGAGGCGGTAAAGCACCATTGACCGGTGAGGTGATCACCAGTGCAGACACTCAGTTTGACGACAGATCTAAGTATGCCATCGGCATGAGTATGAACGCTGCCGGTGCCAAAAAATGGAGAAGGTTGACCGCTGCCAATATCGATCGCAGAATTGCCATCGTACTTGACAACTATGTGTACTCTGCTCCTAACGTGATCGGCGAGATACCTAACGGTCAGTCTCAAATTACTGGAGAGTTTACCAAAGAAGAGGCGGATGACCTTTCTAATATCCTGAAGGCAGGTAGTCTACCCGCTCCTACGACCATCGTAGAAGATGTGGTCATTGGACCTACCCTGGGTAAAGTAGCCCAGAGCCAGGGAATCATCTCTATCGGAGCAGGTCTGGGGATTGTGATCCTGTTCATGATCGCCTACTATTCTAAAGGCGGATTTATTTCGGTGATCGCACTGGCGCTCAACGTATTCTTTATTTTGGGAATTTTAGCTCAGCTGAATGCGGCTTTGACCCTTCCTGGAATCGCCGGTATTGTATTGACCATTGGTATGTCGATCGATGCCAACGTACTAATTTTTGAGCGGATCAAAGAAGAGCTAAGGCATGGAGCGGGTATAAAGCAAGCCATCACTTCAGGTTATCAAAAAGCCTATTCGTCTATCGTAGATGCGAACGTGACCACATTCCTTGTCGGAATCATCCTTTATTCTTTGGGACAAGGTCCTGTAAAAGGTTTTGCGATTACGCTGATGATCGGTATTGTTTGTTCTTTCTTCTCTGCGGTATTCATCACTAGAGTATTTGTAGAAATGATGAGCAAAAAAGGAGACGACAGCAACATCTCCTTCTCTACTCCTTTCTCTAAAAACTGGCTCACAAACATCCAGAAGGACTTTATTTCCAAGAGGAAATTTGCCTACTTGTTCTCGACCATTTTTATCGTGATCGGTATCGGAGCTATGGTGACTAAAGGTCTTACGTATGGTGTGGATTTCACCGGAGGACGTTCTTATGTAGTGGCTTTTGAAGACAACGTGGTTCCTTCTCAGCTAAAAACGGCCTTAGGAAAAACCTTCGAAGGTCAGGGCGTAGAGGTGAAAACCTACGGTGCTGACAACATCCTGAAAGTGACTACCAGTTACATGAGCTCAGATGAGAGTGATGAGGCAGATGTAAAGGTAAGAGAGACCTTGATAGCCGGGGTTTCAGAATTTACCGGACTCTCCTACATTGAGGACGACACCAAGCGAGGTGCTGATCAATTCACCATTGCCAGCTCATCCAAAGTGGGGGCGACAATTGCTGATGACATCAAAAATGCCTCAGTGAAATCAGTCGTATTTGCCTTGATTGTGATCTTCCTCTATATCCTGGTGAGATTTAGAAAGTGGCAATTTGGATTGGGAGCGATCATCGCCCTATTCCACGATACACTGTTTGTACTTTCAGCATTTGCTATCGCTAATGTATTTGGATTCTCTTTTGAGGTAGATCAGGTGTTTATCGCTGCGATGCTGACCATCATTGGTTATTCAATCAACGATACCGTGGTAGTATTCGATAGAGTAAGAGAGACTCTTGGATTGAAACAGGGATCAGAAATCAAACCTGTGTTCAACGAGGCTTTGAACAACACCATCAGCCGTACGATGATCACTTCTATCACTACCTTGATCGTGGTGGTTGTGCTGTTCCTATTTGGAGGTGCAGTATTGAAAGGTTTCTCGTTTGCACTGATCGTAGGTATCCTGATCGGTACTTATTCTTCTATTTTCATCGCGACACCTGTCGTGATTGATTTCAATAGCAAGAAAAGCTAACCCCAGAATTAATAAGAATTGAAAGAGGCTACCTCAAATACTTTTGGGGTAGCCTCTTTTTTTATTCCCTTGGAACTAACCCCACCCATCATCCCATCTAATATTGGAATGTTATAATTTTCAGTTACTTTATATGAGATAAGTGCAATTTATTATTAGATTTTTGCATTTATCAAGTAAAGGCATTACTTTAGATGTCTGTTAAAATTCAGCTGGGTAAATCTGTCGAAGCCCAATGTGCGAATAACCTGCTGGATTCTGAACAACCTCGCACGATCCCAGTTTCGACCGGCTAATCCACTTGTTGATGGGCTAAGGAGTAATAGAAGAAGTCTCTTACTCTTTGGCTTATCGCAATTTTACTCCTCGTGGCCTTTCACCCCTCTCATCAACTTTACAGGCTTAGACGTTTTCCTGATACGTATATTCAGGATCTCTACCATCAATGAGAAGAATACCGCAAAGTAGATGTAGCCCTTCGGCACGTGATGCCCAAAAGCCTCAATCATCAACATAAATCCGATAAGAATAAGAAAGGATAGTGCCAGAACCTCCAAAGAAGGGTGGCTCGCTATAAATCGGCTGATCTTGCCGGAGAAAGCCATCATTACAAACATGGCTATTATTACTGCAGTGATCATAATGGGCAAACGATCTGTAAGACCCACTGCCGTGAGTATTGAATCAAAAGAGAATATGATGTCTAAGAGAACAATCTGCATAATCGCCATAGAGATGGAAGCAGCCGGCTTCACTGTTTCCTTTTCTTCCATTGCTTCCATTTTGTGATTCACTTCGAGCACACTTTTCCCCATAAGGAAAAGTCCGCCCAGCATCAGGATAATGTCACGCACACTAAAGTCGTGCTCAAAAACCGAAAACAAGGGTTCTGAGAAATGAATGATCCATGTAATCCCACTTAGCAGTGCTACTCTAAATATCAGTGCCAACGACAACCCAATATTTCTTGACCTGGCCTGCTTCTCCTTGGGCAGCTTGTTGGATACTATGGAGATGA